>NZ_CP197465.1:1790000-2000000 GCF_052180275.1 Mesorhizobium sp. KACC 23794 | reverse complement strand
TCTTCAATCTTCAATTGTCAAAGAACAGACACCACGCAGACGCGGTGTCGCGGCCCATTCCGCTTTTGGCTTCGGGCCCGTCGAGTGTCGCTCACGCGGCTCTCTTGAATTTCTCGGAGGGCAGATTTAGAAGCGAACTTCTTCGTCGCCAGCGGCGCGCCGCCCTCGTTGGTGAGGCGTATATAGTCGCCGCCCCTCCAAACTGTCAACAACCTTTTCCCCCTTTCTTGAATTTTTTGCGACAATCCCAAAAAAACCCCAAAGACCCTGCGTCAACCCCCAACAGACAAGCCCCAATCCCCGCAACACCCCCCCCTCGCGCACACTTTCCAAGCGGAAAATCAAACCAAAACCCATATCCGGCTATCGATTCCCCATAATCACTCAACGCCGCCGTACACGAAGCCAAACCGCAGCCCCAAAGAACCCCGAGCCGAGGTGCCTACACCGAGGAACTCACAACCGAGGGGCTCGCAACCACAATCCCGAACTGCAAAAGACGTCGAACCATCGCGGACATGCGAGGGCTCCAATCCCTGAGAAGGTCGAGCCAACGTGAGTAAGAGGACGCACAAATTCTGCCCGAGGTGCGGAGGCGTGTCGTGCGGCCAGTTCCGGATTGCAGTTACCTCTCGCTACATTGCGTTACATTGCGTTGCGTTCAGTTCGATCGCGACGAAGGTCGGCTGCGCGGGTCGGACGATCAACAGATAGGCGAAACAGGCCGAGATTGAGCGCGTCGTCGCCGGGAACTCCGAGGTCCGCGGCGCGCAAGATCTGGCACAGATGATGCGGGAGGACGTCATGGTAGCACGCTGCACTGTCGAGCGGCCGACGGGCGATCTCGGTCTTTTCATGGCGTCAGCCACCACTCCTACGCCACGCGGCAGGAGCCAGCCGTGGCTGCGCCACTCAATCCAAAGGACCTTCGGCAAATACCGGACGGTTTAATTCGCCTGGAGGGCTTCAGGGCCAGGCCGCCAAACTTGCGTGTGTTGAAGCACAAAACTTTTCAAATCCGCGCTTGAGTATGCGCCTCGCGGCGTGCAGGATGATGAAATTACGTTTCAAATATTGAACCGATTTGCGTCAGGGCGGGCGGTGCACAGCAACTCACAGACCCCTGCCCCTTCGTCAAAACACAAAAACGGTGAACAGCCCGGCCGCTTCAGAGGCATCCTGCTGATGATTGCCGCCGTGGCGGTGCAATCCTGTTCGGAGGCCGTCGCGAAACTGATGACGGCGTCGCTCCCTCCGGTGCAGGTCACATGGATGCGCTATGCCGTATTCGCGGCAATCATGGTTGGGGTTGCCCTGCTCGCCGGTCCGGCCAAGACCTTGCGCTCCCGGCTGCCGGGCCTTCAGATTCTGAGAGGAGCGGCAGCGGTGGGCGCGGCGACGTTCTTCATCACGTCCCTCTCCATGCTGCCGATGGCGGAGGTTACCGCCATTTCTTTCGTGTCGCCTCTGGTCGTCACCGCGCTGGCAATTCCGCTGCTGGGCGAGATCATCGGCCTGCGTCGATGGACGGCCATCGCGATCGGGCTGGTGGGAGTGACAATGGTGCTGCGGCCCGGCACGCCGGACTTCAGCATCTACATGGTCTTTCCGCTTGCCGCCGCTACCAGTTGGGCTTTCGCGCTTGTGGTTACCCGGCTGATGAGCGTGTCTGACAGCCTGCTCGTGTCGATGACCTACGCCGGATTGGTTGGCTTTGCGCTGACCTCCGTGCTGGTCCCGTTCGTCTGGGTCAAGCCGGATATCCTGTCTCTCGGCCTTGGTCTCGCGACCGGACTTTTCGGCACCATGGCCCAATATCTGACGATTAAGGCGTTGTATCATGAGCGGGCGTCGGTACTCGCGCCGATTTTCTACACCAGCCTCGTCTGGTCCATCCTCTTCGGCTATCTGCTGTTCGGCAACCTGCCGGACGCCTGGACCTATGCAGGCGCTGCGACGATAATCCTCAGCGGCCTCTACACGCTCGGCCGCCAGCGCCGGTAGGTCACGTCGGCGCGGCCGCAAGCGCCTCTTCGGCAAAGTGGCAGCGCACCTGTCGGCCGGGCGCGACCTCCCTCAGCGCCGGCATCGACGTCCTGCACGCCCCCCGTTCGATCGGGCAGCGCCCGCAGAATCTGCATTGCGTGGAGGACGGCGAGATCGGACTCAGCGGATCGCCTTCAAGCTTGATCCGCTCAAGCTTGCCGGGCCGCAGGGTGGGGATCGCGGAGAGCAGCGACCGGGTGTAAGGGTGGGACGGGCTTGCGTAGATCTCGCTGGACGGTCCGCGCTCCACGACTTGCCCCAAATACATGACGACGATCTGGCTGCAGAGCAGCCGCACGACATTGAGATCGTGGCTGACGAAAAGCAGCGCGATCCCCTGCTCCCGCCGCAGTTGGTCAAGAAGCTGCAAGACGGTCGCCTGAACCGACACGTCGAGCGCCGAGGTCGGCTCGTCCAGGACGAGCAATCGCGGCTCGACGACGATCGCGCGCGCAATGCCGACCCGCGCTTTCTGCCCGCCGGAGAGCTGATGCGGCAGCCTCGACAGCAGGGGCAGCGGCAGGTTGACGGCCTCGGCCGCCGCCTCCACGCGCCGCCGCAATTCAGCCTTGCCCGTCCGGGGCAGCAGCATTCTCGCCGGATCGGCGATGAGGTCGAATGCCGTAAACAGCGGATTAAGGCTTTCCGTCGGATCCTGGAAGACCATCTGTATCAGCCGCCGCAGATCCGACCGGGCAAAGCGTGCGGCGGACAGCCGTCCGATATCCTCGCCCTCCAGGAGAAGCTGGCCCTCCGTTGCGTCGAGAAGACGCGAAACCAGCCGCGACAGCGTCGATTTCCCGCAACCCGATTCCCCGACCAGCCCCACCGCCTCGCCCGGATTGATGACCAGATCGACCCCGTCGACGGCATGCAGCTTCGGCGGCGCAGAAAATGGCCATTTCGCAGCCAGCGTGAAATGCTTCTTGAGGTTTCGCGCTTCCAGCAAAGCGGTCATAGCGGATTCCTGCAGGCGACCGCGTGACGGTCCGCGACAGGGCCGAGGTGCAGCTTCTCTGCGTCGCAGACCGGCAGGCGGCGGTCGCAGCGCTCGGCAAAACGGCAAAACGGCAGGTCGATGCGGCGCAGGTCAGGCAGCGAGCCCCTGATCGCCTGCAATTCCCCGATGGTGTCGACAAGCGAAGGAACGGAGCGCAGAAGCTGGGCGGTATAGGGATGGCGCGGGCGAGCGATGATCTCCGCCGTCGGCGCGACTTCGACCGCATGCCCCGCGTGCATGATGATCAGCCTGTCGCAATATTCGGACGCCAGGGCGAGATCATGGGTGATGAGGGCGACCGACATTCCCCGTTCGCGGGCGAGATTGCGGATGAGGTCCATGATGACGGCCTGCGTCGTCACATCGAGGCCGGTCGTCGGCTCGTCGGCGATCAGCAGACGCGGCGCGCAAGCCAATGCGATGGCGATGCCGATCCGCTGGCAAAGCCCGCCGGACAGTTCGAACGGATAGGCCTTGCTGCGCCGTTCAGGGTCAGGAATGCGTACCTGCTTCAGCGCCCCGATGGTTCTGGCGCGGATTTCGGAGGCGGGCGCGGGCATGTGGCGTGCCAGAACGTCGGCGATCTGATCGCCCACCGCCCGAATGGGATTGAGCGCCGTCCGGGGATTCTGGAAGATGATGGAAGCGGCCTTGCCGCGCCACCGATCGAGCTCCGAGCGTTCCATGCCGAGCACATTGCGGCCCTGGAACAGAATCTCGCCGGAGCGGATGCGCGCTGCGTGATCGAGAATGCGCATGATCGAATAGGCCGTCACCGACTTGCCCGATCCCGACTCCCCGATGATGCCGACCATCTCACCGTCGCCAATATCGAACGATACGTCATCGAGCACATGCACCGTGCCATGGCGCGTGATGAAATCGACCGTAAGATTCTGGACCGACAGAAGCGGACCGGTCATGTCCGCATCCTCGGATCAAGGATGTCCCGAAGCGCGTCGCCCATCAGGTTGAACGCGAAGACCGTGATCATCAGCGCGAGGCCGGGAAAAAGAACGACCCACCACTGCCCTGAGGCAATGAAGCGAGCCCCTTCGGCAACCATGATGCCCCATTCAGGGGTCGGCGCACGGACGCCAAGGCCAAGGAACGACAGGCCTGCGGCGTTGAGGACCGCCCAGCCGAGATTGACCGATGCCTGGATGACAAGCGGAGCTGCCATGTTCGGGATCAGGAATCGAGTCAGGATCCGCCAGTCTCCGGAACCGCCCACACGGGCCGCCTCGACATAGCCAAGCCCGCGACGCACGCGTATCTCGTTGCGCGCCAGGCGGATGTAGAAGGGCAGGTTCACCACCGCCGTCGCGTAGACGACATTGGCGACCGTGTTGCCCAGCGCGGCGACCATCGCCATGGCCAGCACGAACAGCGGAAAGGCCATGAGCACATCCACCATCCGCGAGACGGTGCCATCCAAGAAGCCGCCCCAATATCCGATCATCGCACCGATGAGCGAGCCGACGAGACATGAGAGGATCACGGCTCCGAAGGCGATCATGAGGTCGAGCCTGGTGGCGACCATGACGCGGGCAAAAATGTCGCGCCCCAACTGGTCCGTGCCGAACCAGAACGCGGCCGATGGCCCCTGCAGGGCATGGGCAGGGTTGGTCTTCAATGGGTCGTGCGGAACCAGGGAAGGAGCCAGGATGGCAACCAGCAGAATGAGCAGGAAGAGGCCAAAGGCAACGACGTTGAGCGGGTTGCCCAGCACCACATGGCGCACGACCTGCATCCGTTCCCTGATCGCGATTGCCGTCATCGCGTGGCCCTCGGATCGATCAGGGCAACCACGACGTCCGTCGTCAGGTTCACCAGGATGAAGATGCCCGCCATGACCAGCATGAAGCCCTGCAGCGGCGCATAGTCCAGGTTGATGATGCTATCCACGGCGAAGGCCCCGACGCCCGGCCACGAGAACACGCGTTCCACCAGGACGTTGGCGCCCAGCATATAGGAGAAGGTCATCCCCATCGTCGTGACGATCGGCAGCAACGCGTTGCGGAACGCATAGGTCATGATGATTTTGCGGCGCGACAGGCCGGAGGCTCTGGCGGTTCTGATGAACTCCGAGCCAAGCACCTCCAGCATGGAGGCCCTGGCCATGCGGGTGAGCGGCGCGAGAGCAAAAAGCGCCATCGTGACAGCCGGCAGGATCATCTGCTTGAGCGCGGCGGTGAAGAGTTCGAAATCGCCGGCGACGAGCGCATCGATCGTGTAGAATCCGGTCACCCTGTCCGGCTCGAACAGGAAAGGATCCAGCCGGCCGATCGGCTCGGGAGCGACGCCGAGCATGAAATAGAAGAGAAAGATAAGCAGAAGGCCCGTCACGAATGTCGGCATCGACACGCCCAAAGTAGCGATGAGGCGCGACAGGTGGTCGATCAGCGATCCCGGGCGTAGCGCCGCCGCGATGCCGAGCGGCAGCGACACCCCAACGGCGATGAAGAATGCGAGGAAGGTCAGTTCCGCGGAGGCCGGCAGCCGGTTGGCGAATTCCGTCAACACCTGCTGCCCCGTGCTGAGCGAGTTACCGAGATCGCCCTGAAGCAGGTTGCCAAGGTAGATCAGGAATTGCTCCGGAAGCGGCTTGTCGAGGCCCAGGCTCTGGCGCACCGCCTCTATGTCCTGCGCTGTCATTGACGGGTTAGAGGCGAAGAAAACCGCCGGATCGCCCGGCAGCACCCGCGTGAGCAGGAAGGTCACGAGCACCACGCCGAACAACGTTGGTACGGCCGACAGAAGGCGCAGGACGATGCCGTTCATTCATCCTCCGGCCGGTTCAGGAGGAGAATGACATGATCGCCGCTGACCACCACCGTGCCGTCAGACTTGACCAGAAAACCACGCTCGGTGGCAAGCCCACGGCCTGGCGTCCTGGTTGGACGCCGGTCGACAAATTCAAGGCGCAGATGCACCTCTTCGCCGGGCAGCAGCGGAGCGGGAAACTTGACGTCGTTCCACCCGAGCGAGGCGATCACGGACCGCTCGAAGCAGCCGAACGTCGCTTTCAACCCCTCGATCAGCGCGAGGTTGAACAGTCCGTGCGTGATACGGCCGGGAAAACCCGCCGCGCGCGCGAACGCGTCGTCCATATGGACAGGGTGGGCCTCGCCCGTCAGCCGCGCATAGGCATCGATATCGGCCAGTTCGATCCGACGCGGCGCGCTGTTCATGATCGTGCCGGGAACGAAATCCTCATACCACAGCTGGGGCATTATACGTGCCCCTCCCACGCTTCGGCCTGAAGCGCGCGCCAGTCGACCTTGCGGCTGCCCGAACGTGGCAGGGCATCGCGGAACTCGACCTCGCGAGGGACCTTGTAGGCGGCCATCAGAGTCCGCGCGAAATCAATGATGTCGTTTTCGCTGACTTTGCCGCGCTGGTCCGGATGCAGCACCACCACGGCCCGTACCTTCTCGCCACGCCGCGCGTCCGGCGCGGAGATGACCGCGCATTCCGCCACCGCGGGATGGCTGTAGAGCAGCATCTCGCATTCGGCCGGCCAGACCTTGTAGCCCGATGAGTTGATCATGCGTTTCAGCCGATCCACGATGAAGTAGTAGCCATCGGCATCGACATAGCCCAGATCGCCGGTGCGCAGCCACCGCCGTCCGTTCAAATCGATCAGCGCTTCGGCGGTGTCCTTCGGGCGGTTCCAGTAGCCCTGCATGACCTGCGGCCCACTGATGAGGATTTCGCCCAAACCGCCCTGCGCACAAGGCATGAGCGTCTCGGGATCGGCCACCAGGGCATGGGTGTTGTAGATCGGCAGCCCGAGACACTGCGGTTTCGGCGCGTCGAGCGGGTTCAGATGCGTGGCCGATATGGTCTCGGTCAAGCCATATCCTTCCGCGAAGCGGAGCCCCCACCGCTCCCTCAGGCGTCGCACCACCGTAGCCGGCATCGACGCACCACCGCCGGTCATGACCTTCAGACTGGAGAAGCAGTCGTCGGTAAACCCTTTGGACGCCAGGACATCGATAACCATGGTCGGCGCGGCCGACCACCAGGTCGGGCGATGACGGCGGAAGAGCACGGGTATGGCTTCGGCGTCCCACCGGGTCATCAGGATCAGCGCGGCGCCGCACTGGATCGCGGAGGTCATCGACGCCATCATGCCGGCGACGTGGAACAGCGGCATGAAGCTTGTCATGACGGAGTGACTGTCGAGGCGATACCAGCGCACCTGCGCCTTCGTGACAAACCGCGCACCGCGGTGGCTGTGCATGCAGGCCTTGGGTCGGCCCGTCGTGCCCGAACTGTAGGGCAGCACTGCCAGTTCATCGTCGCCCGAAAGCAGAGCCGGCGCCGGCCAATCCTCCGCCAACGCTGTTTTCAGATCCGTGAAACCTTCGCTCGACGCAGGTGCGGCCATGCGCATCACCTCCGGCAGATCGGAGGCGCCGCCCGGCGCCATGTCGGCATAGCGGACGCGTACGATCCGGTCGAACGAGGTGCCGACGAGCGGCGCGAAGCGATCGAGCACTTCCTCGCCGACGATGGCAAAACGTGCCCCGCTGTCAGTCGCGAAATAGGCGAGTTCGTCCGTCGTGTTCATCGGGTTGACCGGAACCACGACACCGTTCGCGCGCAGCACCGCGTAGAAGGCGATTACATATTGCGGGCAGTTCTGCAGGTCGATCATGACCCGGTCGCCACGCTTCAGCCCCTGCTGGGCAAGCCATCCCGCGAGCCGCTCCACGTCCCTCAGGAGTTCCGCGTAGCTGTAGGTCGTACCGTAGTAAAACATCGCCACCTGGGTGGGAAAGGCAGCGGCGGAGCGAACGAGGTCGGAAGCCAGATTGCCGCCGGGCACCGTGATTTCGCCCGGATCCTCCGCCGGCCACAGCGGCGACTGCGGACCGACCTCGAACGGATAGGTGCTATCGCGGGACAGAGCCTCCTGCATCAGCCGGCGATTCCGGATGGATGGGCGGCGATGCGTCTGTCGTCGCGGCGCAATTCGACGACCGTCCGATGCAGGACATCGATCGCGGCCTCGATCTGGCCGAGGTCGGTTTCCTCTTCCGGGCAGTGACTGCGCCCGCCGACCGACGGCACAAACAGCATCCCGGCCGGCACAATCCGGCCGATGATGCCGGAATCATGGTTGGCCCCGGATGGAAGCGTCATGGCCGGATGTCCAAGGCTTGCGGCCGATGATGCCAATGTACGTTGCAACCAGTCCGCCATCGGGACCGGCGTGTCGGAATAGGTACTCCGTATCCGCAGTTCGAGCTTCTCCTCCGCGGCGATCCTGTTCGCCAGTTCCGCAACGCTGTCGAGAAGCTTTGCCAATGTGGCTGAATTGGTACTGCGCATTTCCAGGCCGAGCGTCACCTCGCCAGGCACGACGTTGCCCTGGTTGGGCGAAACGCGGATGATGCCGATCGTGCCCCGCAGATCGCCGTCGCCCGTCGCCAAAACCTCTTCGCGAAACGCCACCGCAAAACGCGCGGCGCCGGCGAAGGCGTCACGCCGCAAGTCCATCGGCACAGTGCCGGCATGATCGGGCTGCCCCGCAAATTTCAGGGACAGACGCTCCTGTCCGGCGATCGAGGTCACAATGCCAAGCGGCACGCCGGCATCCGCCAGAACCGGCCCCTGCTCGATATGAAGCTCCAGCCAGGCCGCGACCGCACCCCAGTCTCTCGGTGCATTGCCCAGCTCAAAGCCTGCCTGCGCCATGGACTCGGACAGGTTCACGCCATCGGGCGAGCGCGCGCGCGTCAGCGCTTCCTCGTCGTGCAGACCGGCCATGGCGCGGCTGCCCGTGAACGGGCCGAAGCGTCCTTCCTCGTCGCGAAAGGCTATGACCTCGACCGGCGCCCCGGGCGTACCTTCGGCCTTGATGCGCCGCGCGACCTCGAGCCCGGCCAGCACACCGATCACGCCGTCAAAAGCGCCGCCATTTTTCACCGTGTCGAGGTGCGAACCGATGAGGATCGCGGGCCCCTCACCCTCCAGTCGCAGGATGGCGTTGCCGAAACTGTCATAGGAGGCTTCCAGGCCGCTGGCGCGGCCTTGCGCCAGAAACCATTCGTGCGCGGCGATATCGGCAGGACCGAAGGCTGGTCGCGACCAGCCGCCGGTAGGATCGGCTCCGATCCCGGCAAGCGCGGAGAAGTCGCGGCGGAAGTTCATGGAGCCGGCCTCTTGGCCGATGCCCGGGCGACGAAACGGCCCTGCCCTTCCCGCCCCAGAAAGACCCCGTCCCTGACCACGACCTTGCCGCGATAGATGGTCTCGGTGGCAAAACCGGTCAGGTCCATGCCGCTATAGGGATTGTAGCCGATGTCGCCGTAGTCGCTGGCCGGAGACATGGTTCGGCGGGTGACCGGATCTATGATGGCCAGGTCCGCGTCATATCCCGGCGCAATCCTGCCTTTTCCCGTAAAGCCGAATATCTCCGCAGGCCAGGTCGAGAACAGTTCTACGAAACGCTGCAGGCCTATCCGCCCCTGGTCGACGCCCAGAGTGAACAGCACCGGCAGGCGCGCCTCGATGCCGGTTATGCCGTTCGCGACGTTTGCGAAGGAAGGCAGACCGAGCGCCTTCGCCTGCGCCGAATAGGAGACCTCGTCCGACGCGACGAGTTGCAGGCCTTTTTCAACGAGCCCCTGCCAGAGGCGATCCTGGTTGGCGCGATCCCGCAGCGGCGGCGACAGGATGAATTCGTGGCCGTTCCCGCGCTCCAGCGCCTCGTCGGTCAGCGCCAGATAGTGCGTGCATGTCTCTGCGGTAACCGGCAGGCCTTCGGCCCGCGCCGCCTTCACCAGCGCAATCGCATCTGCTGCGACGAGGTGCAGGATATGAACGCCACAGCCGGTGGCGCGCGAAAAGGCGATGGCGCGCCCTATGGCCTCGATCTCCACGATTGGCGGACGCGTCAGGGCATGCCAGCGCGGTTCCGTGTGGCCGGCAGCAACCGCCTCCCCGCGCAGGCGCTCGACGATGCCGGCATTCTCGGCATGCAGCACGATGGACATGTCGTTTCGCGCTGCCTCGGCCATCAAGGCATAAAGCTGTCCGTCCTCAAGCTTCAGGCCGTCCTCTTCGTAGACGGTATAGACCTTGAAGGTGGTCACGCCCTGCGCGCGCAATTCCGGGAGTTCGGCAAGCGTTGTCTCGTTCACATCGGTTGCGATCAGGTGGAGCCCGTAGTCCAGCGTGACGTTGGCCTCGGCCTGCCTGCGGCGATGCGCCAAACCCTTCAGCATCGAGCCACCCCGGCGCTGCAGGGCGAAATCGACGATCGCGGTCGTGCCGCCGCGCAATGCCGCGATGCCGCCGGAACCGAAATCATAGACCGAGCGCTGCCCCATGAAGCCGACGAGCAGATGCACATGCGGATCGACACCGGCAGGAATGACCAGCTTTCCCGTGGCGTCCACAAGCTCGGCGCCCGAATGTGCGCGGACAGCTTCACCCGGTGGCAGCAACGCGGCGATGGCCTCGCCCTCGATGACCACGTCGAGATAGCGTGCGCCCTCCGGCGTGACGACCTTTCCGCCTGTTACGATCAAAGTCACCGCGCGGCCTCCAGCGCCTGTTCCAGATCTGCAATCAGGTCTTCTATGTCTTCTATACCGACTGAGACGCGCACCAGCTTGTCCGAGATGCCCATAGCGTGCCGCTGTTCCGGAGGGACCGAAAAATGCGAGGTGTTGCCGGGCTGCGAGATCAGGCTTTCCACGCCGCCGACGGACGGACCGATGCCGAAGAGCCGGGTTCGATCGACCACCGCCTGAGCAGCTTCGGCGTCGTGCATCTCGAAGGACATCAGCCCGCCGAAGCCGGACATCTGCCTGCGGGCAAGCGCGTGGTCGGGGTGGTCAGGCAAGCCCGGATAGAGCACGCGAGCAACCTCCGCACGCCCGGCCAGAAACTCGGCGATCGCATGGCCGGACATGTTATGCTGCCGCATCCTGAGCGCATAGGTGGCCATGCCCCGCATCAGGAGCCACGCCGAATGGGCGTCGACGACAGCGCCGGACACCTGCTGGAGGTTGCGTATGTCGCGGGTCAGCGCACGGTCGCCACACACTGCACCGACGAGGAGATCGCCATGGCCGTTGAGATATTTCGTCGCCGAATGCACGACGACATCTGCCCCCAGCGTCAGCGGCCGCTGGTTCATCGGACTGCCAAGCGTGCCGTCGACGATCAATTTCGCGCCGATCCCGCGCGCCACCTCGGAAATGGCGACGAGGTCGACCACCCGCACCAGCGGATTGGTCGGGGTTTCGGCATAGATGACCCGGGTCTTCGGCGTGACGGCGGCCGCCACATCGGCAGCCTCCAGACCCTTCGCCCAGATCACGTTCACCCCCTGGGCGGGAAGGATGGTGCGCAGATATTTGGCGGTGCCGCCATAAATGTCGGGCAAGGCAACAAGATCGTCACCGGCCCTAATAAAAGGTGCGATTGCGCCGGCGATCGCCGCCATGCCGGATGAGAAAAGCACGCAGGAATGCGCTTCCTCGAGCGCCGCCACCCGTTGCTCGGCGGCGAGTACCGTGGGATTGCGAATGCGCGAATAGACGTAGCCGCGCCGTTCTCCTGTGTTGATCGCCATCAATTCCGCGGTGTCGGCGGCCACGAAGGTGGCCGACTGGAAGATCGGCGCGGTGATCGCGCCCGAATTCTCGGCTGGATTGAGCCCGGAATGGACGGCGCGGGTGCTGATCCGCAGCCTGGGCCGGGAATCGGGCGCGCCGCTCATTTCGTCAGTTCGCGCGAGATGATGATGCGGAGGATTTCGGAGGTGCCGCCGCCGATTTCCGCCAGTTTCGAATCGCGGAAATGGCGCTGCATGTCATATTCCATCAGGTAGCCCCAGCCGCCCATCATCCGCATTCCGTTGAGCGCCGCGCGGACATAGGTCTCGGACGAATAAAGGTTCGCCGTGGCGCTTTCCTTGTTGTTTGGAATTCCACGATCGACCAGGTTGGCCGAGCGGTAGAGCAGCAGCCGCGCGGCTTCGATCTCCATGTCGATGTCGGCAAGCTTGGCGCGCGTCAGCTGGAAGCTGTTGATCTTCTGTCCGAACTGCTCGCGCTCGCCGGTGTAGTTGAGGACGTAGTCCAGCACTTTCTGCGCCGCACCGACATTGACCGCCGACAGGCAGCAGCGCTCATAGTCGAGCGTCTTGAGGACGTTGGTCCATCCCTTGTTCAGCTCACCGATGATCGCATCCTTCGGCAGCCGCACGTCGGTAAGGAATATCTCGTTCAGGTCCATGGGTTTGAGACCGAGCTTCTTGAGCCGCCTGATCTCTACGCCCTTCGTCTTCGCCGGCAACAAGAACATGGTGATGCCCTTGTGCTTGGGCGCCTCCACGTCCGAGCGCGCCATCAGCAGGATGTAATCGGCGATCTGTGCCGCCGAGCAGAACATCTTCTGGCCATTGATGACCCATTCGTCACCCTCAAGCACGGCCCGGGTGCGCAGCGAGGCGGCGTCCGAGCCGGAATTCGGTTCCGACAGCGACAATGCGAAGCGGATTTCTCCGCGTGCGAGCTTCGGCAGCAATTCGCGCTTCTGCTCCTCGCTGGCAAAATGGACCAGCGCGTCCGTCGCGATCACGATCGTCGTATAGTAGAGGTTCGCCGCCGCCTCGAAATGATAAGCCAGTTCCTGGAGGAACACGGCGAGATCGGTGCAGCTTCCGCCCATGCCGCCATATTCTTCCGGGATCGGCAGTCCCAGCCATCCCTCGGCTGCGAGCTTCTGGTAGAGTTCGACCGGGAAACGCTCCTGCTCGTCGCACTCGCGAACATACTCGATCGGGCACTCGCGGGTCAGAAATGCCCGGAGATTATCCCGCATCAGGCGCTGTTCGTCCGAAATCTCAAAATCCATCTTACTTCCCTGTCCAGCGAGGAGTGCGTTTTTCCGCAAAGGCCCGCGGTCCCTCCCTGTAGTCCTCGGAGGTACGCAGCCGATCACGCCACGGAAGGCCGGCATAAAGCCGCTCGAAGGCCGCACGATCGGACAGGCTCTCGACTTCGCGCGTTACCTCCAGGAGGGCCGCCACGGCCAGCGGCGCACCGGCAATGATCTGGGCGGCCATGTCGTGTGCGGTCTGCACCAACTTTTCACGCGCAACAATCCGGTTGATGAAACCGTGGCGAAGCCCCTCCTCGGCAGTCAGCCGACGGCCTGTCAGCAGGAGTTCGGACGCGACGTTGACCGGCAGGCGCCGGTGAGCCCGCCAGAGGCCGCCCGCTTCCGGGATGAAGCCGCGCTGCAACTCCGGCAGCCCGAATTCGGCTTCAGGCACAGCGATGACCAGGGTGGAGTAGAGAGCGAACTCAAAACCGCCGCCAACCGCCAGCCCGTTGACCGCGCAGATTATCGGCTTGATGAGGTCGTGGCGGTTCAGCGACATGAAACCGTGCGGCCCGAAATCCTCGCCATCTTCCCCCGCGGCGACCGCTTTCAGGTCCCACCCGGCAGAAAACATCCTTTCGCCAGCGCCGGTGACGATACCCACACGCAGCGACGGATCCTCGTTGAGCCGTGTCAGCGCGGCGTCGAGATCACGGCTCGCCTTCTGGTCTATCGCGTTGGCGGGAGCGTGGTCGAACGTAATCTCCAGGACATCTCCCTTTACCTCGGTCCTGACCCGGCTCATACGCGAAACTCCCGCAGGATATCGCGCGAAATGAGATCGCGATGGATCTCCGAGGTTCCCTCCCAGATGCGCTCGACGCGGACATCGCGCCACATGCGCTCGATCGGCCATTCCTTCGAGACACCCATTCCACCCAGCATCTGGAGAGCGTTGTCCGTCACCCGGCCTGCCATCTCCGACCCGAACAGATTCACGATCGAGGCCTCACGCTGCGTGATCGTGCCGGCCTCGAGCTTGGCGGCTCCGTCCAGCACCAGAAGCCGCGTCGCCTGTATCTCCATCGCCATGTCGGCCAGCTTGAACGACGTACCCTGGAACTCGCCTATGGTCTTGCCGAAGGCCCGCCTGGTGTTGGCATACGTCGCTGCGATCCCCATCGCGCGCTCTGCAAGGCCGACCATATTCGCGGCAAGCATGATACGCCCCGAGAAGATCCAGCTCTTGGCTATGGCGAAGCCGCCACCTTCTTCGCCGAGAATGTTGCGCGCGGGAACGCGCACATCCTCAAGAGCGATCGAACAGGACTTGAACCCGCGATTGCCGACCAGCGCGAGCGGCCGCACCGAAACGCCCGGAAGGTTCTTGTCGACCAGGAAGCAGGTGATCCGCTTCTGCGGCCCCTTGGGCGCTTCGTCCACGCCGGTGACCGCGAACAGGATGATGAAGTCAGCCACCATCGCCATGGTGATGAATATCTTCTCGCCATTGATCACATAATCGTCGCCGTCTCGAACCGCCTTGGTTGATATCTGGCGCGCATCCGAACCCGCGCCTGGCTCGGTCAGCCCGAAGCACTCCCAGCGCTCTCCGCGGATGACCGGCTTCAGATAGGTTTCGACCTGGTCGCCGACGCAGCTCTTGAGGATTGGTGCGGGTCGATTGCAGATGATGGAGAGTGCTCTCGTGGTCCGGCCGAACTCGATTTCGGCCGCCGAACGCAGCGACTGTCCCAGCCCGCCACCTCCGAGTTCCTCGGGCATGTTGAGCGCGTAGTATCCGGCCTTTATCGCCTTGGATTTAAGCTCGGCGAACAGGTCGGGAGGAACCTGATCCTTTTCCTCCACGAGTGTTTCATGCGGAATGAGTTCCTGCTCGACGAAGGCGCGTACGCCATCCGCAATCATCCGCTGGTCATCGGTAAGAGACACGCTTCTGACACTCCGTGTTTGGGTCACCGTCCCCACGGTGCCCGAACGTTTCAATATTTGACACCACGTTTTATCAATTTGCACAACTTGTCAATGCGCGTATAGTGAGACCGCCGCCGACAAAACGATCGGCACAGTCTTGATTGAGCGAGGACCTGGCACCATGCCGTCGAACATCACCAGACCGGTCAAGGACATGATCGCGCAAGCCAATGCCAGGATCAGAACACTCGGCATGGACGAGGCGCTGGCGATGCATGGCAAGGACGATGTCGTGTTCGTCGATCTGCGCGATCCGCGTGAGTTGCAGCGCGAGGGCAAGATCCCCGGCGCTTTTTCCTGCCCGCGGGGCATGCTGGAATTCTGGATCGATCCCCAAAGTCCCTACGCAAAACCAGTGTTCCAGGAAGACAAAACCTTCGTCTTCTATTGCGCGTCGGCCTGGCGTTCGGCGCTCGCGACCCAGACTGCCCAGGAGATGGGCCTCGCTCCGGTTGCGCATATCGAGGGCGGCTTCACAAACTGGAAGAACTCCGGCGGCGCGGTCGAGGCAGTGGAGCTCAAGCGTCCGTGAAATGCTTGTCCTACAACGCCCGGTCGCGGTAGGAGGATTTTCGCTTAATTGAGAGAATTATGGTCGATGGCTGAGTCGACGGATGTGGCGGAGGAATAGTCATGAGCGGCACTGTCGAAAAGGCGCTCACGCTACTTGAACTGCTGTCGAGCTATGACGCACCCGTGCGCATGGCAGAGCTGTCGCGGGCCGCCGCAATGAACAAAAGCACCACTTTCCGCATGCTCGAAGTCATGTCGCAGTTGGGTTACGTCACGCAGGACGAGCCCAACGGGCGCTACATGATGACCACACGGATGTGGGAAATCGGTGTCCGTGCATTCCACCGCCAAGACCTGCGGGCGGCCGCCAGACCCTACCTTCAGGAGCTTGTCGACGCGACGGGCGAAACCGCTCTTCTGACGCGCCGCGACGGGGCGGATGTCATCATTGTGGAAAAGGTCGATTGCGCGCAGCACCTGCAGGCAATCGCGCCGTTGGGCAGCCGCTCGCCGGTTCACGCTTCTTCCTTCGGCAAGGCGTTCCTGATGGCTGAGCCGGAACCGAAGCTGGCGGATCTCAAACTGATCCGCTTCACCGACAAGACGATCACCGACGTCGAGGCGTTGCAGGCCGATATCGATGAAGCGCGCCGGAGCGGCGCGACGGTCGGCATTGACGAATATCGCGAAGGCGTCTCGGGCGTGGCGGCGCCGGTGATCGGAACGGACGGCATCGCATACGGAACGATCGGCATCAGCCTTCCCACCTTCCGTCTCGCACCCAAGGCCATGCCACGGCTCATGAAGAACGTTATGGAAGTCGCGCGACGTTTCTCCGAACAGATCGGCTTCAGCGCGTAGCGGTTCAAGGATAAGCATCCGACATCGAATATTGCGGCCGGTGGCGGCAGGCTTGCCGCTGCCTGCGGCCACTCGTCCAAGAAAAGGTGTTTCAATATTCGGCACCCTGTTGCAATTCTCGAAACAAGGTGCAAGGTTTGGCCAACCAATGGGATCAGGAAGGTTGGCGTGGCGATCGACCCCGACAAAATCCTCGCACTCAGGATGCCGGAGCGGCAGACCACCTACAGCGAGCGCGACGCCATGCTCTATGCATTGTGCAGTGGTGCTGGAGCGCATGGCGATCTCTCCTTCGTTTTTGAAGACGGGCTAAAGGTCCTTCCGAGTTTTGGTCAGAACCTCTGTTTCGACGATTCATGGCTGCCCGACGCCGGCATCGATCTCGCCGACGTCGTGCATGGCGGGCTCGACCTGCGGATGCGCAAGCCTTTCGCTGCCTCCGGCCGCCTGACAATCCGCCCCTCCGTAGCCGGGATGACAGACAAGGGTGAAGGCCGACCGGCGATGGTGCTGCTGAAGACCGAGGTCCTCGACGGCGCCGATGCCATCTTCACATCCTACTCCAATATGGTCGTCATGGGCGGCGGCGGCTTCGGCGGCAATCGCGGCGAGAGCTTCGAGATCATCCGCAATCCCGAGGCACGGCCGGACAAGACCCTGGAAATCGAAAGCCGGGCCGACAGCCCGCTTCTCTTCAGGCTGCTGGGAGACTTGAACCCGCTGCATGCCGTGCCCGAGATTGCCCGCGCCGCCGGCTTCGACCGGCCTATCATGCATGGCGCGAATACATTCGGCCTCGTCTGCCACGAAATCCTGATGCAGTTCTGCGGCGGGGACCCTGCGCGCATGACCCGCTTCGCGGCACGGTTCAGCGGCCCGCTATATCCCGGCGAGCGCATGACGCTCTCCTGTTGGCATGATGGCGGCAACGTGCGGTTCGCCGCGCGCACCGTCGAGCGGGATAGTCCGGTTCTCGACGGCGGCATCGCCGAGATCGATCCGGCATGAACGCGACCCTCAGCCATTGGGGCATTGCGTATCCGGTCGTCGAGGGTGGCCGGCTCGTCGCGATGTCTCCATCGGCGGACGATCCCAATCATTCGCGCATCAGCGACAACTATCTGGACGCCGTTCACAGTCCCATGCGTATCGGGCAGCCGATGATCCGGCGCGGCTATCTGGCTGGCGACAGCGGCGCGGCCCGTGGCGAGGACGTCTTCGTGCCGACGTCGTGGGAACATGCCACGCGCGTGCTGGCCGGGCACATGCGCGCGATCATTGCCGAAAGCGGCAACGAGGCGATCTTCGGCGGCTCCTACGGCTGGGCCAGCGCCGGCCGCTTCCACCACGCGCAGAGCCAGATACATCGCTTTCTCAATCTGGCGGGCGGTTACGTGCGCTCCGTCAATACCCACAGTCACGCCGCCGCCGAGGTTGTCCTGCCGCACATCATCGGCAGCCAGGACGGGATGGCCGACAACCAGACGCCTTGGGAGTTGATCGTCGGCCACACCGAACTCTTTGTGGCATTCGGCGGACTGCCGCTCAAGAATGCGCAGGTCAGCGCCGGCGGCGTCAGCCGGCACCGCGTTCCCGAGCAGCTACGCGCCGCCCGGGCGCGCGGCACCCGTTTCGTCAACATTGGCCCGTTGCGAGACGACGTCGATGCGGCGCTGGACTCCGAATGGATCGCGCCGCGCCCGAACACCGACGTCGCGCTAATGCTCGGCCTCGCCTATGTCCTCGATACGGAAAGGCTTGCAAACCGTGCGTTCCTGGCCAGCCACACGGTCGGCTACGACGAGTTCCGCGCCTATCTCCTGGGTGAAAGCGACGGAACGCCGAAAACACCGGAATGGGCATCCGCCATCACCGGTCTTTCACCCGATCTCATGCGGGACCTGGCGCGGCGCATGGCGAAGAGCCGCACCATGCTGTCGCTGTCATGGTCGCTGCAGCGAGCGGATCATGGCGAGCAGCCGGTGTGGATGCTCGTCACACTAGCGGCAATGCTCGGGCAGATCGGCCTGCCTGGGGGCGGTTTCGGCACCGGCTATGCGGGCGCAAACCGCGTGGGGAACGCACCGCTGCCTTTTTCCTGGCCGGCCTTCCCTCAGTTCTCGAACCCGGTCCGTCGCTTCATACCGGTCGCGCGACTGGGAGATATGCTCGAACATCCAGGCGCTCCTTTCGACTATAATGGCGAGCGCCATCTCTATCCGGACATCCGCCTGATCTGGTGGGCCGGTGGCAATCCATTTCATCACCAGCAGGACCTGAGGCGACTCCATCGTGTCTGGAAGAAGCCGGATCTCGTGGTCGTGCAGGAACCGTTGTGGAACGCCATCGCCCGGCATGCCGACATCGTCCTGCCTTGCACCCTGCCGATCGAGCGCAACGATCTCGGCATCGCCAAGGCCGAGCCGCATCTGGTGGCGATGAAACAGGTGCTGGCACCGGCCGGCCAGGCGCTCAACGACTACGACATCCTGGCAATGGTCGGCAGCGAACTCGGTCTCGGCGAGCAGTTCACCGAGGGCCGCAACGAGATGGACTGGCTGCGGCACATATATGGCGAGAGCGTTGCCGTGGCCGTGCGCCATGGCTACAACCTCCCGGATTTCGAAACGTTCTGGGCGATGGGCGAACACAGGTTCGAGCCTCGCATCGAGCCCAAGGCGCTGATGCAGGATTTCCGCCGCGATCCCGTTGCCCACCCGCTGCCGACGCCGTCCGGCCGGATCGAAATCCGCTCGGAGTGCGTGGCAGGCTTCGGCTACGACGATTGTCCGGGTCAGCCGACCTGGTTCGAACCAGCCGAATGGCTGGGGAACGCGCCTGAAGGTGCGCTTCACCTCGTATCCAACCAGCCATCGCGCAAACTGCACAGCCAACTCGATCTCGGCCGGCACTCCCGCAACGGAAAGATCGGCGGACGGGAGCCTGCCCGGATTCACCCCTCGGAAGCGGGCAAGCGCGGCATTCGCGATGGCGACGTCATTCTCGTCCGATCCGCACGGGGCTCGTGTCTCGGCGGCGCTATCCTCAGCAATGATATTGCCCCGGGCGTGCTACAGATGTCGACCGGCGCCTGGCTCGACCTCGACGCCGAAGGGCTTGACCGGCATGGCAATGTCAATGTGCTGACACTCGACAAGCCAACCTCGCGGCTGGCGCAAGGGCCGACGGCCCACACGACCATTGTCTTCGTGGAGAAATTCGAGGGCGAGGCGCCGGAAGTACGGGCCTTCGAGCCACCTGAACTGGAGTATCGGGAACTGACATGACAAGTGCAGACTATTGGGCCAACCAGCGGGTGATCATCACCGCCGGCGCAAGCGGCATCGGCCTGAGCATTGCGCAGGCAATGCACGATCTGGGCGCAAGGATCTGGATCTGCGACATCGCCGAATCCGCACTTGCTGAAGCAAGGGCGCAATTGCCCGGCATAAACATCATGGTTTGCGACGTGGCGGACCCTGCGGCCTGCGATGCCTTCGTTCGTGCCGCCACGACCGACATGGGCGGCCTCGACATCCTGGTGAACAATGCCGGCATTGCCGGCCCGGCCGCACCCGTTCAGGAGATCAGCACCGAAGACTGGAAACGCTGTTTCGAAGTCAATGTGAATGGCCAGTTCTTCATGGCCCGCGCGGCCATTCCACACCTGAAGAAGAACCAGTCCGGCTCGATCGTCTGCATGGCTTCGGTTGCCGGGAAATACGCTTTCGGCCTGCGCTCGCCCTACGCCTCCTCGAAGGCGGCGGTCATCTCGTTCGCCCGCGCGCTTTCGGTCGAACTGGGTCCCGACCAGATCCGCGTCAACGCCATCGCGCCGGGCGTCGTTTCCGGTGACCGGATCAAGCGCGTCTTCACGGACCGCGCCAGCAAACGCGGCATCAGCTACGACGAAATGGCCGCCCTCGCCCTACGCGCCGTTTCGATGAAAACCATGGTCGAACCCGAAGAAATCGCGGCGCTTGTCGTCTACCTGACCGGGCCTTCCGGTCGGCCCATCTCCGGGCAGGTGATGCAGATCTGCGGCGGACTGGAGTACACGGAATGAGCACCATCGACAAAGCCGACCGCGACCGGGCGATCATCACCTGCGCGATAACGGGCGCCACCCATACGCCCACCATGTCGGAGTTCCTGCCGACAACGCCGGACGCGATCATCGAGCAGGCGATCGACGCGGCGAAGGCCGGGGCCGCGATCATCCATCTTCATGCGCGCGACCCTGAAACGCACCGTCCGACCGCCAATCTGGATATCTGGCTCCACATCCTGCGCTCGATCCGCAGCCAAACCGACGCGATCCTCAACATGACCACTGGCGGCTCGACCTTTATGTCGATCGAGGACCGCCTTCATGCTCCGTCCACTGCGTCGCCGGAACTCTGCTCCTGCAACATGGGCTCCATGAATTTCGGCACCTACGCGATGATCGACAAGTACAAGGGTAAATGGAAGTTCGACTGGGAGGAGGATTATCTGGAAGCCTCCCGCACCGCGATCTTCCGCAACACCTTCGGCGACATCGAAACCATCCTCGCCTCGCTCGGCAAGGGCGGAACACGTTTCGAGTTCGAGTGCTACGATGTCGGCCATCTCTATAATCTTGCGCATATGCTCGATCGGGGACTGGTCCAAACCCCGATGTTCCTCCAGTTGATCGTCGGCACGCTCGGGGGCATCGGTCCCGGCCCGGAGAACCTGATGTTCATGAAAGAGACTGCCGATCGCCTCTTCGGCGCTGATACCTATCAATGGTCGGTACTTGCCGGCGGACGCCATCAACTGAACATGGCGACCATGGCGGCGACCATGGGCGGCAATGTGCGGGTCGGGCTGGAGGACAGCCTCTACGCCGGGCGAGGCCGCCTGGCGCGGTCCAATGCCGAGCAGGTCACGATGATCCGCGGCGTGATCGAAGGGCTGACCAAGGAAATCGCCACACCGGCGGATGCGCGTCGGATGCTGGGACTGAAGGGAGTTGAAAAGGTCGCCTACTGACCGGCGGTTTGATCCGGGCGGGTGACGGCAGCAGCCACGCCCCGGCAGAACAAAAAAGAAGAGCGCTGCATGGAATTAAGGGTGAACGAGATCCGAACCGGATCAATCCACGGAGACTGACATGAAACGACGTGAATTCCTGGCACTCGGCGGCGCCCTCGGGGCAGCCACAATGCTCCCCGCGAAGTGGGCGTTCGCCCAGTCTCGCGCCAACAGCCTGCGGGTCCTGAGCGAAGGAGCCGCCAACTCCTTCGACAGTTTCTCGGTCGGTGTGAACCGCAATTCCCTGCAGATAACCTGGAATGTCTACGACCGCCTGATCAAGTTCGGCTACAAGAAGCGGGACGACGGAATCGGCTACTACGATTATTTCGACATCCAGCCGGAATTGGCCGAAAGCTACGAAGTCTCCGAGGACAAGAAATCGATCACCTTCCATCTGCGCAAGGATGCCGTCTTCCATGACGGCAGCCCGGTCACGGCCGACGACGTGAAATGGTCTCTCGACCGTGTCGTCGCGAGCCGGATCGGCCTTGCCCAGTTCACCACAGGCTCGATGACGGAAGCCTCGCAGTTCGTTGTGGTCGACCCTCACACCGTACGCGTCGACTTGCCCCAGCCGGATCGTTTCGCTCTTCCGAACCTCGCCCTGACCTATCCGATCATCGTCAATTCGAAGCTGGCGCTGCAGCACGCCACCGATGCCGATCCCCTTGCGTCGGAATGGCTGAAGTCAAATCCGGCTGGCGGCGGCGCCTACAAGGTGGCAAGAGCCAATATCGGCGAGCGCATTCTGTTCGAGCGTTTCGCGGACTGGAAATCGGGCGAACTCCCGGGTTTCGAGCAGGTCCTCTGGCAGACCGTTCCGGCGGCCGAAAGCCGCGTCGCGGCGCTCATCAAGGGCGACACCGACATCGCGCAGGACCTTCCGCCCAAGGACGTGATCGAACTCTTGAAGAACGACAACGTCAAGGTCGTCGGGGTGCCGACATCGAGCTTCCAGTTCATCGGCATGAACAACCAGATAGCGCCCTTCAACGATCTGCGCGTACGCCAGGCAATCGCCTATGCCCTGCCGTATGAAGCCATGTTCCAGGCGGCGCTGTTCGGCCGGGGCGAAGCGCTGTACGGCGGCAAGCCGGGTGCTCCCGAAACCACGAAGTTCCCGCAGCCGCTCGGCTATTCGACCGACCTCGACAAGGCCCGCTCGCTGATGGCCGAGTCCGGTCATGCCGACGGCTTCGATACCACCTTCTCGTTCGAACTGTCGCTGGCTACGGTCGCCGAGCCGGTCGCGCTGCTCTTGCAGGAAGCGCTCGGCCAGATCGGCATCCGCGTGACCATCGACAAGGTTCCCGCGGGGCAGCTGGGCACGCTCCTCCAGGAAAAGAAGATCCCCTTCTATTTCGAGGGATCGACCTCCTACCTCCTCGACCCGGACTACTTCTTCCGCGTCTTCTATTATGGCGACACCCGGTGGAACTTCGGGGCCTATAAGAATCCGGAGTTCATCACGCTGGTCGACAAGACGCGCTATGAGACCGACCAGGCGGTCTATGACGCGGATATCAAGCGGATGATCGAGCTGGTGAAGAATGAGATTCCAATCATCCTGCTGTGGCATCCGTCGCTCGACACCGGCATGGTCAAGTCGGTCGAGAATTACAGCTACACCTTCCATCGGCAGCTCGATTTCCGGCCTTTGACCCGCGGCTGAGTCACCCCCGGAGACGGCACCATGCGCCGCGCGGCAAATGGTGCCCTCCAATCGGCGACGAGTTCTGAGGCGGAGTTCGCTCCAGAAATGCCGACTGCGATTTCGGCGGACTTTGGAACTGATTGATATTGGTGCCGTGCGCGTGCACGACTTGGCTATGGGCCGCCACATCAGCGGGTGGCCTGATCGGCACCACAAGCCCGCGATCGGCGATGGCGGCATCGCCCCTTGACGACACCGGCGCTCGGGGCGTTCGACGAGACCAGATGCAGATTCTATCGTCGTCCGGCAGCGGAAGCAGTCCGATCGTTCCTGAGGCTGCGCTTCGGGCTGCACCTCGGATTGCGTCAGAAAAACCTACGCAGTTGATGGTTTATGAACGGGCAAGCTACCGCGGTCCGAGTGCAGGCTCGCAGACATGAAGCGCGGGGAGATCCGGTGGAGCGAAGGCGACAAGGGCTGGGAAGTTCTGATCCCTTCCATCACTTTCAAGGAAGCCAACTCGTCTTATTTCGGGTGCAAGCCATTTCGACTGGTTCTTCTAAACCTCGGTGGCCTCTAGGATCACATCGAGGCCTATCGATCGGCATCGGCGCGTACTCCTCGTCGGGACACGGGCGACACGGAAGTTTTGGGCGTGGTCAGGTCATCTATGATGATCCCTGCCAGATTGGTTCGGGATTATACGAATGATCTCGATGAAGACAGGCTGAGTGCGTTCAGCAGCACGGCGAAGCGCTGCAGCGAAGTCTGCTGGTGAAAGATGTTTCACGACCTCCTGCAACCCTTCATTCAAAGTCCGTGGATCGGCTGATCTTGTCCCATCGAAGCGCGGCCACGGATCGGACAGCATCCGACTTTGCGACCCGGGCCAACGCATCACTCCCAAGAATTAGTTGCTCGGGCGAATCATCCGCACGCGACAGGTCGAAGATCACACCGGCGACCTTGTCTGGATTGCCGGGCTCATTGCCGGCATAATTCTCGGTCATCCGCATGATCTCGCCAATGCTGGGATCATATTCATCGAGCAATAGAAGGACGTGGCCGCGGGCCACCCGCGTCCAGTTCGTTCGCATGCTGCCCGGCTCGATGGCGATGGCCTTGACGCCGAATGGCAGGACCTCCTTCGCCAGCGATGCTGTGAAACCGCTGACCGCCCACTTTCCGGCGCCGTAGGCGGTGGCTCCGGGACTCCGAAGCGGGCCGAACTGGACGAGATGTTGATGATATGTCCCGATCTTTGTCTCCTCATGGACGGGAGCGCGGCGCGGGTCAGGTTCACAACCCATAAAAATTCGTGTCGATCTCGGCTTTGAAATCGGCCTCGGTGGTCTGTTCAAACGGAGCGACGTGAGCATAGCCGGCATTGTTGAGCAGCACGTCAAGACGGCCGAATGTGCGGACAGCGGTGTCCACGGCATTCTGGGCGGCCTTCATGTCGGTAACGTCGAGTTCGACGAGAACGACGTTTTCAGGATAGCGCTGCTTGAAGTCCGAAAGCCTGTCGATATGCCGGGCGGTCGCTACGAGGGTGTCGCCGCGTGAAGCGACTATTTCCGCCGTGCTTCTGCCGATGCCGCTGGCGCTGCCGGTAATGAGCCAAGTTTTGGACATTTAGTTCTCCAAGTCATGCCGAAAGGTGCAAGAGGCGATCCAACTGGCGAGGAGCGTCGCCGCAATCGCCGCACGGGGTATCTGTCGAATGGTGAGGGCGTTCTGATGTGTCAGCACCAATGCAGTTAGTGTATTCGCGCCGATGGTAGAGGCAGTTCCCGCTCGCCTTGGATTCTGGCCTGCTTGGCGTGCATGCCCGGGCAGCAGCTGTAGCCGTTCATTCATGCAGAGCGAATATCGACCAGATCCCGAATCGGCCCTTCGATGGAGCTTTGCCGAGTAGCTGCAAGAACCCCACCAAGCTTTTTTGACGAGGTCCGCTCGAAATAGTTGACACGAGGTTCCGCGACTTTCCGCGCTCCGGCGTGAGCCGATGGTCTGGTGGCGATGTTCACAAGGATCTCCTTGAACGCGATTGAGGTTCAATCGCCCACAAATCATGCCGCGATGATCGGAATCCGGCCATCATGCGTGAGGCCGATGTCTTCACTCGGATGGCCTTAGAGGCCTCATCCCGAAGGTTAGGCTGGCGCGCCGGCCGGTTCGCCGCATTCAGCGCGATGCATGGATTTCCATGAGATGCGGCTCAGGCATGACCGGACTAGAGTGGCGCGTGAGTTCGTCAGCCTGGGTCCGGACATTGAGCACAAGTGCTATACGCATCGTCGACGGCCCCCGAGCCTTGCTTGTCCAGCAGGAGAAAGCAATGACGACAGCGTCCAACCCGCCTTCCGAAATCGACTCCGAAGCCTTGCGTGCGGCGCGGCTCATCGAAAGCGTGGTCGGCAACGCATGGGCGGCCAACGCGGCCGGCAAGCTCATTTACATGACCCCGGCGACGCTGTCGCTTCTCGGCATGGCGCTGGAGGAATTCAGTTCGCCTTCGGCACAGGGGCCTTCCGGCTGGAAGCGGATAATCCATCCAGACGATTATGACGTCGTCGCCGCGACATGGCGCCGCTGCCTGCAAACAGGCGAGCACTATACGGTCGAACATCGCATGCTGCGCGCCAGCGGCGCCTACGGCTGGAGCAGAAGCTCGGGACAGCCTTTGCGCGACGACCAGGGCCGCGTCGTCGCGTGGTGCGGCGCGATCATGGACGGCGACGTTCCGTCCACCGTCAAGGAACGATTTGCGGACGTGGCCGAGGCCGCGCTCGAGGAAAAGGCCGCGCCCGATGTGCCGCATTCGCTGGGCAATATCCATCCTGACGATCGGATCGGGACGGCTCATGCTGCCGCGCGTGCTTTCTGGACAGGCGTTCCCCAGGTCACGAGGCATCGGCAAATCCAGGCCGACGGCAGCTATCGCTGGACCGAGACCCGATCGGAACCCGGCTATAGTGTGAGCGTCGACATCGATGAGTTGGTGACGGACAGGGAACCCCTAGCCACGGCGGGACTGCACGCATCGGGTGACGACGAAGCCGAGCCACTCCGGTCGGCGAGAGCTGTCGAAAGCATATTCGGCAACGGATGGGCATTCGATGCGGCCGGCAGGTGGATTCACCTGCATCCGTTTGCCCAGAATTCCCTTGGGGTAACGCCGGAGGATCAGAACGCTTCGTTGCAGGAGGGGCATACGGCCTGGAAGCGGCTGCTCCATCCGGACGACTATGACCAGGTCGCCGCCACCTGGCGTCACTGCCTGGAGACGGGCGATCACTTCAATGTCGAGTTTCGCTTTCGGCGGTTGACGGGCACCTATGTCTGGGCTCGAACCGCCGCGCGGCCAACACGCGACAGTCAGGGCCGCATCACGGGATGGTTCGGCATCGCGCTGGACATCGATGTCTACAAGAAAACCGTGGCGGCGTTGCGCGATCGGGAGCGGGAGCTCTCACAGCTCGTAGACATGGTTCCGAGCCATATCTGGCGGCTGAAGCCGGACGGCGAACCGACCTTCTTCAACAAGGGCATGGTTGATTTTCTAGGATTTGACGTCGCGGATACCGAAAGGCCCGGCATGAGCCGGCTCGCGGTGCTCATCGAGACTGCTGTCCATCCGGCGGACGCGGCGGCGTTCAGGGACGCCCTCGGCCTTTGCCTAGTCAGCGGCGAGAACTTCGCGATGCGGTATCGCCTGCGCCGCGCCGACGGTGTCTATCGCTGGATGTCGAGCCGCGCCGCGCCGATGCGTGATCAGGGTGGGCGCATCCTTCAATGGTACGGCATCTGCCATGACATCGACGACCAGGTGAAGGCCGAAGAGGCGCTGCGGCGCAGCGAGCGGCAGCTCCAGGAGATGATCGACGCGGTGCCGGTCCGCATATGGAGAACCGCTCCCGCAGGTGGAACGATCTATTTCAACAAGCGCCACCAGGATCATCTCAAATCCGTCATCGCCAACCCCGGGTCTCTCGGCGAGCAGCGTATCGAGAATCTGATGCAGGAGCTGATTCATCCGGAAGACGCTCCCGGGATTGGGCGTGCCTTGCGCGGTTGTTTCGAAACCGGCGACGCCTCCTCGATGCGATTTCGCTGGCGCGAGAAGGATGGCGCCTATCGCTGGACGGAATGCAGGGTCGAGCCCCGGCGCGACGAACAAGGAGCGATCGTGCAATGGTACGGCGTTTCCCTCGACATCGATGAAGAGGTCCGTGCGCAGGAAGCGCTACGCGAAAGCGAGCGATCACTGCGCGAACTGGTTGAAACGCTCCCCGCGCGCCTATGGTGCACGACGCCAGCCGGTGAGCCGTTCTACTTCAGCAGGCAGTTGCGCGAGTTCTACGGCTTCGACATGAATGCAAAGGACGAGCCTGACAGTGCTCGGCTCTCCAGCATACTCGCCGCGACGATCCATCCGGACGATTTGGAGGCCGTGGGGATGCTGTTTGCCGAGAGCCTGGCCACCGGCGAATCTTATATGGTCAGGCATCGCCAGCGGCGATTCGATGACGTTTATCGATGGGTTCAAACGCATGCCACTGCTATGCGCGGCGCCGATGGCGCGATCGTGCGCTGGAACGGCGTCAATTTCGACATCGACGACCTGGTGCGTTCGCAAGAAGCATTGAGGGAGAGAGAACGCTTCCTGTGGCAGCTCGTCGAAACTTTGCCTGCCATGATCGATTGCGCCGCGCCGGATGGCGAGCCGGTCTATCGCAGCCAGCAACTCCGGGAATTCCTGGGATATAATCTCGAGGACCTGGACGGGACAGGAAAGTCCCGGCTGTCCGGGACACTCGAAGCCGGTGTTCATCCCGACGATCTGGCGGGCGTCAAGGAAAGATATGCTTATTCGCTGTCCAACGGCGAGCCTTACGCGCGGAGGCACCGCCTGCGGCGCTTCGACGGCGAATATCGCTGGGTCGAGACCCGGGCCGCGCCTATGCGCGACGCGGACGGCGCCATCGTCCAGTGGAACGTCATCTGCCTGGACATCGAAAGCGAGGTTCGGGCGCAGGAAGGGTTGCGTCTGGCGCAGGAAAGTCTGGCGCGCGCCAGCCAGGCGGCGAGCCTCGCGGAGCTCTCGGCTTCGATCGCCCACGAGGTGAATCAGCCATTGGCGGCGATCGTAGCAAATTCGCATGCCTGCCACCGCTGGCTCAATGCCGAACCGGCAAACATCGAGCGGGCGCAGAAAACGGTGGAGCGTATCATCCGGGACGCCAACTCTGCCGCGGATGTCGTCGGGCGCATCCGCGCCCTGTTCAAACAGTCCGTCGAGATGAGGGACAGCACCAGGCTCGACAGCGCTGTCGCCGAGGCGCACGATTTGATGCGCGAGGAAGCGGCAAGGCGGCGCGTTCGCATGAACGTCGTGGTCGAAGACGATCTGCCCCCTGTCGCGCACGATCGCGTTCAGATCCAGCAAGTCCTGATCAACCTCATCCGCAACGGCCTGGAGGCGATGGACTCCACTGCGGGCGACAGGGTTCTTCGTGTCCAGGTGCGCCGGATCGGCGACGTGGTCGAGACAGCGGTGAGCGACCGTGGCCCGGGCGTCGTGTCGCCCGACAGGATGTTCGAGCCTTTCTTCACGACGAAGGAGAATGGGATGGGCATGGGGCTCGCGATCTGCCGTTCGATCGTGGAGGCGCACGGCGGACGGTTGTGGGTGGAAAACAACGAACCGGGTGGAGCGACATTCGCCTTTACGTTGCCGGTTGAAGGGAAGACGGCGCAATGACGGCTGCCGATCACATCGTTTTCATCGTCGACGACGACGAACGCATCCGGGAAGCGCTCGGCGAACTCCTGGAGTCGCACGGCATGCGCGCCATCGCGTTCGGATCGGCCGGCGATTATGTCGGCGCGGACAAGCCGGACGCCCCCGCCTGCCTCATCCTCGATGTCGAACTGCCGGACATCAACGGTCTCGATCTGCAGAGGCAGATTGCCGAGGGGGACCACCCGCCGATCGTTTTTATCACAGGGCACGGCGATATCCCGTCATCCGTCAGGGCGATCAAGAGCGGCGCCGTGGATTTCCTGACCAAGCCCTTCAGTGATGTGGATCTCATGGCCGCAATCCGCGCGGCGATTGCTCAGGATCGACAGACAAGATCCGAACGCGCCGAACTGGGCCTGCTGAGGCAGTGCTATCTTGAGCTCACCCCACGCGAACGCGAAGTGCTGCCACTGGTGGTGAGTGGCCTTCTCAACAAACAGGCGGCCGCCGAACTGGAGATCAGCGAGGTTACGCTGCAAATCCATAGAAGGAATGTCATGCAGAAAATGGCGGCGGCGTCGCTTGCCGATCTCGTGCGTATAGCGGAGCGGCTGGAAATACCGATCACCCACTCCCGCCGAACGGGAGGGAATTGAGCGTGAGCAAGGGAAGACCGGTCGTGGCGATTGTCGACGACGATCCAAGGCTGCTCGAGTCGTTGGAGGATCTTCTGGAGTCCGCTGGCTATGTGGCCCGCAGCTTCTCTTCGGCGAGGTCGTTGCTCATTGGCGGTCTGACCGGCCTGGACGTGCTCATAACCGATATCGGAATTCCTGGCATGAACGGCCTCGAGCTTCGCGACCTGGTGAAGAAGACGCGTCCAGAATTGCCGGTTTTCTTGATCACCGGTCGCCACGAGATAGCGGATCAGGTCCGCGCCCAGGGCATCAGCGGGTTTTTTCGGAAACCCTTCGACGCCCAAGCCCTGCTCGCGGCCGTCGGCGAAGCGCTACACAATCGAAAGATGGAGGGGACTCGTGAGAATTGACCAGCCATTCCAGCCCAGACCCGCGGTATTGCCACAGCGACGGAAGATTGAGGAGGAACAGCCGCTCGTCGTCGTTGTCGATGACGATGCGCCCGTCCGGGAAGCGCTGTCCGAGCTGATCCTTTCGGCGGGGTTCCAGCCAGTTTGCTTTGCCTCGACCCGCGAATTGCTCGAGGCCGACATACTTGGCAAGCCCGGCTGCTTGATCCTCGATGTGCGCATGCCCGGCGCGAGCGGCCTCGACCTGCAGCGTCAATTGGCCCAATGCGGCAACCCCAAGCCGATCATCTTCCTCACCGGCCACGGCGACATCCCGATGACGGTGCAGGCGATGAAAGCTGGCGCGGTGGATTTTCTGACCAAGCCGGTGCGGGACCAGACCCTGCTTGACGCTGTGACCGCAGCCATTGGCATGGATGCGGCGCGGCGGGCGGAAGCGGCTGTCGTCAAGCACAATGTCGAACACTTCAAGACACTGACGCCCCGCGAGCGCGAGGTTTTGCATGAGGTGGCGCGCGGGCGCCTCAACAAGCAGATCGCCTTCGACCTCGGTATCAGCGAGGTGACGGTGAAGCTGCATCGCGGCAATGTCATGCGCAAGATGGAGGCCGTTTCCATCGGCGACCTGATCCGGGCGTGGGAAACATTGCCTGCGCCGTTGCGCGAGACCGGCGCCGGCAAGACGTTGGCTTGATCTGGCCCCTGCGTCATCAACTGGCGTCGCGGAAAACCACATCGACGCCGGGGAGACGGACTGAAAGGCGAATTCGTCGGGTGCGATGGATTCAAGCGGACAGCCCGACGCTTGTGGCGCCTATTCTTCGAAGGGCGCGTTCGACACCAGGTCGACGGAAGAGGGAACCCGATATCCAGGCACATGGCGCTCGCCGAAATCCCGGACGAAATTGTCGTAGGTTGTTTCCGGCCTGGACTCGGCGATATGGCAGAAGCACCGGGTCATGCGCCGCTCCGGGCTTGTGGCCGAACGTGCTCGATATGTTGACGATCGCACCCTTTGCCGCCGCCAGGTGGGGAAGCGCCGCCCGCACCAGCAGGCTTGGGCCGACGACATTCACGGCGAAGATGTTGACGATCCGCTCGGCGGTGGCTTCGCTAAGCGACATGATGGCGCCCGCCCCGGCATTGTTCACCAGCACGTCCAGACGCCCCAGAGGTCGATTGCCTACGCAACAGTGCATGCGGCATCCTCGGGCTCTGCGGCATCGGCGACGAGGCCGACGATATTCGGATGCCCGGCGGCCACCCCCTCCAGCAATGCCTGGCGGCGTCCCGTGATGAGGACCTTTGCCCCTCGCCTTGCAAAGCCCAGCGCCGCGGCGCGGCCGATGCCGGAGCTTCCGCCGGTGACGATGACGGGCTTGTCATTCAATGTGGACATGATCTTGTTCCTGGCCAGTCCGTGGGCCGGACGAATTGTCTGATGGATTGCGTCGTCTGTACGGGATGGGAAATCAGCGATAGCCGATGCCGGTTGACGTAGTTGAACAGCATCCGCTCCAGCATTTCCTCCTGCTCGAACAGGGCGCGCGTCGCGTCGCGGATATCCAGTATGCCGAGTGGCTTGAAGCGGACGTCGAACACGGGGACGTTCTGCAGGTTTCGCGCGGCCATGATCTGCCAGACCGCCTGGACGTCATCCTGTAGGCCGCACGGATCGACCGGCTCATCAGTTCGGACACCGGCTGCGCCGGGGACGCTAAACCGGCGAGGTGCGACGATGTCAGGGCGTGCAGTTTGTCGATAAGCATCGCAGTACCCTCGTCTCGTCGTCCGTGCCGCCGAACCGATCGAACGCTTCGGCGGCGCGGCCCTGTCGTTATCCGCGGGATCCTCGACCTCATTCGTCGATGTAGGTCGTCAGTTCCGTTTCGGCGGTATCGACGACGAAGACGGCGAGCAGCTTGGCGGGCTCGGTCTTGCTCGCATTCTCGCTGACGCCGTGGCGGTCGCCGGGATATTCGGAAAAGCTCTCGCCGGCGCTGAAGGTCGTGACCGGCCCGTCATTGACCTTGCTGCGGATCGCGCCCTCAAGGACCGTCGCAAAGATGAAGGCCGAGTTCGGATGCGTATGGGCGGAGGACGTGCCGCCCGGCTCGTATTCGACCAGCACGGCGCGCATGCTCTTGCCCGGCACGTTGGGCAGTTCGTGGTCGTAGATGAGCTTCACATGTTCGCCCACCGAATCGTGGGCCATGGCCCCGGTTGCGAAGGTGGCGGCGAGGGCTGCGGCACGGAGAATGGTTCTGATCATCGTCTTGGCTCCAGTTTGCGGTTGAGGATGGATGGGTGATCGCCAGCCGGCGGGGGGGCCGGCGATCGGGCTCTCGCCAGGGGGACGCGGCGAAAGCCTATGACTTGATGAAGGCGAGCAGGTCGGGGTTCACCGTCTCGGCATGGGTCGTGCACATGCCGTGGGGAAATTTCTCGTAGGTCTTGAGGGTTGAGTACTTCAGGATCTTGGCGGAGAGCACCGCCGAGTCCGCGATCGGCACGATCTGGTCGTCGTCGCCGTGCATCACGAGTGTCGGCACATCGATGGCTTTCAGGTCTTCCGTGAAGTCGGTCTCCGAAAAGGCCTTGATACCGTCATACTGCGCCTTGGCGCTGCCCAACATGGCTTGCCGCCACCAGTTCTGAACGACGCCCGCAACCGGCGTCACGCCCGGCCGGTTGAAGCCGTAGAACGGGCCACCCGCGAAATCGAGATAGAACTGCGCCCGATTGCCGGCGAGAGATTTTCGCAAGCCGTCGAACACTTCGACCGGAAGCCCGCCGGGGTTGGCTGGCGTGTTCACCATGATCGGCGGCACGGCGCCTATGAGGATCAGCTTCGCGACGCGCCCCTTGCCATGGCGGGCGACGTAGCGGGCCGCTTCTCCGCCGCCCGTGGAGTGGCCGATATGGACTGCATTGCCGAGGTCGAGATGGTCGACGACGGTTGCCGCGTCGGCCGCATAGTGGTCCATGTCGTGACCGTCGCTCACCTGTGCTGAGCGGCCATGGCCGCGCCGATCATGCGCGATGACGCGAAAACCCTTATCGAGAAAATAGAGCATCTGCGCATCCCAATCGTCGCCGCTGAGCGGCCACCCGTGATGGAAGACGATCGGCTGGGCATCCTTCGGCCCCCAGTCCTTGTAGTAGATCTGCGTCCCGTCTTTGATGGTGATCGCGTTCATGGTCGTTGTTCCTGGATTGGGAGAGGGTAGAGCCTGCCCGCGCTCCGCCCGTGCAGGCGCGGCCAGAGGCAGCCCGGCTGCAACCGTGACGGCCAGTCCGTCCAGCAGGACGGCGCGGCGCGATGGCTCGTAGCGGAAATGAAAGTCGTCTCTCATCGTTTCGATCTCTCGTCTTGCCTGAGACCGGGACGCGCCCGACAGCGGTAGTGTCTCGGCGGCGAACGCCGATCAGTGCCGCTGGAGCGAGGCGTGAGGGAGCCACTCTTCGAAACGGATCGCGCCGATGCGCGCCTTGCCGGCCGGCACCAGCGAGCCGTCCTCCAGTTCCGTGCCGAAATACAGCGCATGCGGGTCCGCGATCACCTTGCGCGGGTCCTTGGTCTCTTTCAGGAACCGCGCCACCATTTCGTTGAAGCGCACCCGCTCTGGCCCGGCGATGTCGATCGTGCCGTTAAGCGGCGACGCAAGCGCCACATCCGCCATCACGTCGGCGACGTCGTCTGATGCGATGGGCTGGAACGAGACGGGCGGCAGGTGGATGGTGTCGCCGACCGTCGACGACTGCGCGATGCCGCCTAGGAACTCGAAGAACTGCGTCGAATGGACGATGGTGTAGGGTATCCCGGAAGCCATGATCAGTTTCTCCTGGGCCACCTTGGCGCGCAGGTAGCCGCTCTTGGGCAGGCGTTCGGTGCCCACGATCGAAAGCGCGATGTGATGCTTCACGCCAGCCTTGGCCTCGGCGCCGAGCAGGTTGCGGCCGGAGGTCTCGAAGAACTCCAGCACGGCCTTGTCCTCGAACGACGGTGAATTCGCCAGGTCGATGACGACCTGCGCTCCCGCCAGAGCCTCGGCCAGGCCTTCGCCGGTGATCGTGTTGACGCCGCTGTTCGGCGACGCCGCGATCACCTCATGACCCTTCTTGCGCAGCCTCTCGACCGTCTTCGAGCCGATAAGTCCGGTGCCGCCAATAACCACGATCTTCATGTCGAATCTCCTTGTTCGCGCTTCAGGGATGGGATTGACCACCCAAGCGGTCCTTGCAGCCGCTGGGGATTATTTCGATTTCGCAACTGAGAATGCGATGGAGCCGCCGGCCAAACCATCGGACGTAGGCGTCTGTCGGACGATGCGAAGGTCTAGGGCAGGCTCGTCCAGAGGATGGGACCCGCTCTTGGGGACGGGTGCAAGGCGGCGCTCCAAGCATCGTCCGGCTCAACGATCGGCGTGGATAGCGATCGATTTTGTACGCCGCGAAGTCCGCGCCAGCGGCTTCGATCTCCGCGATCGACGGGCGGATGCCAGTTCCGCATAGTCCCGAATAGGCCGATCCGCCGAGATCATGGCGAGGCATATGCGGCGATATGGCTCGCGCTGGTCCTCGATCCAATCGATCGGGGAGGTCTTAGCTTGTACGGCCGGGCAACGGGGCAGCAGGCATCGTTCACAATCTGGGCAACCAGGTCGTGTCATCCGCGCTGAAACGCGTGGCGCGTGATCCAGGCGATCGCCTGGGGTTGCAGAAATGCGGTTCTGAACCTCGCGTTCAATGCGCGCGCCGCGATGCCGGTAGCGGGTTGATTTCCGTCGCGGCGGAGGCGGTTTTTCAAGGTGCTACCACCCTTGTCGGGCTTCCCATCGGGGACAGGAGTATCGGGATGACGTGGGAGACCGTGGCCCTGCCTTCGATCCGTTCTCGCCACGAAGGGCCTGGCCCTGGGCGGCGTCGGCCTGCCGATGGTGAAGCATCTCACCGAGGAGCATGGCGGGAGTGTCGATGTCGAGGGCGCTCTTGGATTCAGCACAAACGTAATCTTGCGATTGCCCCCGATACTCGCCTGAAACAGCGATGGGCAATGGGAAGGGCGGAACTGCGGTAGTCAGTCGACGAGATTGACGCGATCCGTAACCAATGACTTACAAATAGTTCAGAGAAACGCCTGCGCAACAGAGGCAAGGGAAACGGCGACGGCTACGCCGACGTCGGTTGTTGGTATCGCGGTGGGTCCCCTAGCCTTTTTCATGTCCGGCTGGCTGAGTTGATGAAACGTGCTTGAACGGGACGGCGCGAAACACCGCCTGGATGGCCCTGAGCAGCGCGATTCTTGAACTGGTGTGACGTTGTCCCGGCGCGCCGGGCTCATCGAAGGCAGCCATGCGGGCCGACAGGATCGCCGCGAGTTCCTCGGCCATCTCGGGCCGGGCGAGCAGCAGTGGAGCGAAGCTATTCTGGTCAATCTCATAAACCACGACGTGACTCGCCGCCTGCAGCGTGGACACCTCGCCGATGCCGGCAAGCAGACCCGTCTCGCCATAGAAGTCGCCGGGCGCGAGCCGGCCGGTTTCCTGAAGGTGGCCATCGCCGTCTTCCCTCTGACGGACAATGACACCTGCCCGGACGATCATCAGGGATGGCAGCATCTCGCCCTGCCGCGCGATAGTCTCGCCCTCGCGGTACGTGCGCACCGTGACTGTCGCCCCAAGAGCCTCCTGTTCATCGTCGGTCAGTGCCGAGAAGAATGGGATAGCCCTGATGAGGTCGACTGGAGCAACCCGCGGCGGCGCGGCCGTCTCTTCCGTGGGCAGGTCGGTCAGGGAAACGGAGGAGACGGCCGGCATGGCCAGAAGCAGGCCGGTAGATTTGGAATGCCGATAGACGAGGTCGAAGATTTCATTCCGCGCCGCGACGCGCTGGCCGATACTGGCGACACGAAAGATGAGTTCGAGTTCGATCGCCATCGCATCCAGCCCGTTGATCTTGACCAGGGGCGGCGGCTCCTTCTGGATCGCGTTGCAGCTCAAAAGGGCTGTGCGCATCACATCTACGACAATGGCCGGCATCTTGGTCGGCGCCATCCGCACTGTTAGGGAAAGCCCGTGGCTCTCGTCCGGACTGCTGACATTGGTCAGCCCGAGCTTGGCAAGGAAACTGTTCGGCAATGCCACGACGTTGTGGTCCGAGTTGAGGAGATGCGTCGACCGCCAGTTGGTTTCGACAACCCGGCCCTCGGTGCCGTCGCTGAGCACGATCCAGTCGCCAAGCACATAGGGACGGCCGAGATTGAGCGCGATGCCCGAGAACAGGTCGCTCAACGTGTTCTGCAGCGCCAGTCCGAGGATGATGGCGAATAAACCGGACGTGGCGATGAGCGTTCCGACCGGCATGGCGAAGACGAAGGCGAGGATCGACAGCAGCGTTCCGGCATAGACCACACCGACCACGAGGTCCTGCAGCAGGCGTGCCTCGCGCGGCTTGCGCTCGACGACCAGATAGATGCGTACGAAACCGATCAACGCCCAGGCGAGATGGAGCCACCAGAGCAGCTTGACCACCCCCGCCAGGACTGTGGCAGCTATCGTCACGTCTCCGCGCGGGGCTTCGTACGGAACGACATGCTGGTCGAGCAGCATCACCGACATGGTGAGGAAAAAGCCGATCTGAACGATCAGCCGCGCATTGGCCCGACGTCTTGGAATGAGATGCCAGACGACGATACCGGCAAGGCCGACCGAGGCGATGGAAAGAAGCGGGAGGCTCCATTCGTCTGGCGCCATAGTGAGTTCAGCCATGGTTCTGCCGTTGCCCTGTTCGATCAATACAGCCCCGTTTCCTGCAAGAACCGACCGCGTATCCGAGGGACGATGAGCGGTAGGCTCAGTGCCACATCAACGTTCGATTTCCGGCCCGGGAGCCTCGCTTGCCGGATGATCGGACCGCCCTTTGGACGGACGGGATCCTGCATCGTTCCGGCCCCTCTTGTTGGGTCAAGGGCGCACAACCATGCCAACCTTTTCGAGACGCGAGCCATCGTACCAAGGACGCGTGCGTTCGATACGTTGGTCTATGATGTCCTTGGAGATCGACCTTGGCGGACTATCCGGAGTGCCAGGATACCCGCCCGCCTGTAATCCAGCGCCGTCACTTGCCGAGAAGTTTGAGATCCTGACTGGATAACGCTGTCGGGCATTGGGCTCATCCCGTCTCCAACACGAGTTGGCAACAGAACCAGAGAAAACCCTATTGCCGACCTGCAGCTTCGCCCTCCCCTTACGGAGAACAAGATGCCGATCTCGTTGATGGCCGTTGACTCACATCAGATCGGTCAGACGCCCGCGTGGTGATGAATTCCCCAAGGAGTTCCTGTCTCCTCGATCATCAGCCCGCGGAAAAGTCATGGCGACTGCGCGACAACCGAAGAATTGGGCGAAATTTCTATGTTGCCGAATTTTTCCCGGTGACATTGAGCGCCTGCCAAATTCTCAAAGGGGTTGCGGGCATGTCGATGTGATCGACACCCGCCGGCATCAGCGCATCCTTGATGGCGCTCATCGTCGCAGGGAGGGAGCCTACCGTGCCGGCCTCTCCGGCGCCTTTCACGCCAAGCGGATTTGTGGCGGTGGGGACTGCATGGCTCTCGACCTGCATCAGGGGAAGGCCGTCGGCCCTCGGCATTCCGTAGTCCATGAAGGACCCGGTGACGATCTGACCGTCATCGGCGTAGACGACCTGCTCGCTCAACACCTGGCCTATGCCCTGTGCGACGCCGCCATGAATCTGGCCTTTGACGAGCCTCGGATTCACGACCGTTCCGACATCGTCAATGACGGTGTAGGAGACAATGTCGGCAAGGCCGGTCAGCGGATCGACCTCAACCTCGCAGATGTGACAGCCATTCGGAAAGGTGGGTTTGTCGAGGGCGACGATGGCGCGCTCGCACAGGCCGATCTCAAGCCCCGCAGGCATTCGTGCGGGGACGAACGCCGCACAGGCGATGTCGGTCAGGGAAATGTGCCGATTGGCGCCGCGGACCGAAAAGTGACCGTCGGTGAACTCGATCGAGCGCTCGTCGGCCTCGAGAAGATGGGCGGCGATGATCCTGGCCTTGTCGATGATTTTCTGTGCCGCGCGCGTGAAGGCGGCGCCGAACGCCATCATGGTGCGCGATCCGAATGTGCCGCGCCCGTGCGCCACGATGTCGGTATCGCCATAAATGATCTGCACGTCGTCAGCCGGCACACCGAGGATTTCCCGAGCCATCTGGACGAAGACCGTCTCGTGGCCCTGGCCTTGCGAATGACTGCCGGCCAGGATCTTTACCTTGCCGGTGGCGTCGAACCGGATTTCCGCGGATTCCTCGAATGGCCTGCTGTGCGGGCCGCCTGCGACTTCGATGACGCAGGCAATACCGATGCCGCGCAGCATGCCCCGTGCCTTTGCCTGCGAGCGGCGGGCTTCGAAGCCGGACCAGTCGGCGGCAGCCATGCATTTGTCGAGGACGGTCTCGAATTCACCGCTGTCATATGTGAAGACGAGCGGCGTTTTGAAGGGCATCGCCTCGGGCGGGATCATGTTCAGGCGCCTGATCTCGGCCCTGTCCATGCCGAGCCGGCGGGCCGCCTTGTCGATGATCTGCTCGATGTAGAACGACGCCTCGGGACGGCCGGCGCCGCGATAGGGACAGGTCGGCAGCGTGTGGGTGAACACGCCCTGGACGCGGACATCGAAGGCGGGCGTCGTGTATTGCCCGGCGAGGCCGCCGATGTTGTTGGTAGGTGAATGCAGGCCGTCGGAGGCGATATAGGCGCCGAGATTGGCGAGCGTCGACACGCGCAGGCCGAGGAACCTGCCGGCTTCATCCAATGCCAGCGAGACCTCCGACACATGGTCGCGCGACTGGTGATCGGACAGGAAAGCCTCCGAACGGTCGCAAACGTGCCTGACAGGTCGTCCGGTCAGGCGGGATGCCCAGAGGACCAGGACGAGTTCCGGGTGAAAACTTCCCTTGAGGCCGAAGGCGCCGCCAACGTCCGGCGAGACGAGGCGGAAGCGATCGGGCGGCAGGCGAAAGACGGCGGCGATGTCGTTGCGCATTTCGTGCGGCGACTGAAGTCCGGCATGGAGCGTGTATCGCTGCGTTTTCCGATCGAAGGCGCCAAGCGCCGAACGCGGCTCCAGCGAACTGGTCGCGACGCGGCTGATGACGAAGCGCTCCGATACCACGTGTCTTGCCGATGCGAAGGCGGCGTCGCAGGCAGCCGAGTCACCCCACCGCTGGTCGAAACAGATGTTGTCCGGTTCGGAGACCCATACGCGCAGAGCTTCCGGCGAGGCCGCAAGGCTGACCTCCGTCACGCAGTCCGTCGACTCGTAGGCGACATCGACAAGTTCGGCTGCATCCCTGGCCTGGTCGTGCGTTTCCGCGACGACGACGGCCACGGCGTCGCCGACATGGCGGACGGCGTCGACGGCGAGCGGCAGGTAGGGCGGCACGAAATTCGTCTGGCCGTTGCGGCGCTCCCGCCGCATCCGCACCGGCAGGGGATGGAAGTTTTCCGCCGCCATGTCATCGCCCGTCAGCACGGCGCACACGCCGAACGCGTTTCGAGCCGCCCCGGCGTCGATCGAGAGGATGCGCGCCGCCGCATGCGGCGAGCGCACGACCACCATGTGGAGGGCGCCGGACATAGCCGCCGATATGTCGTCGGTGTAGCGCCCCAAGCCGCGGAGGAAGCGTATATCCTCGCGTCTCTCGACCGATTGGCCGATCCCTCCCTTTACCACCGTCTCGCGCCCCCTTTCTGGGTGCCAATGACTGTCAGTTTCGAACAGCATGCCGGTTGCCGCGTGCGGGGCGCGCCGGGACCGCTTGCCGATATTTGAAAGCGTGGTGGCGTAGCCGTGGCCGGAGAGAAGCCTCACCGCGTCGGAGAGTCCGCCTGCCGCACCCCGATCATCGCGTCGCTGCCAACCAGTTCGACCAGCATCTCCGCCGACCAGCCCTCGGTGCCGGCGGGGCGCATCGGCAATACCATGTATCTAAGATCCGCCAAGCTGTCGTGGACCCGGATTTCGACGTCGTCCGGCAGAACCGTCCCGAACTCCTTCAGCACCTTTCGCGGTTCGCGCACGACCCGCGAGCGATATTCGGAGCTTTTATACCAGCTTGGCGGCAGGCCGAGCACACCGCGCGGGTAGCAGGAGCAGAGCGTGCAGACGATGACATTGTGAATTTCTCGCGTATTCTCGACCACGACGAATTCCGGACCGCCAAGGCCGAGTCCCATCGAGGCCAGGGCCGCCTGGCCATCCGAGAGAAGCAGGTCGCGGAAGGCGGGATCGGTCCAGGCCCGCACAATCATCTCCTTGCCGCGTATGCCGCCGTTGCGTCCCTCCAGGGCCTCTATGCATTGCTGGATCTCGGCGGGCGAGATGATACCCTTTTCCTCGAGCAACTCCCGGATTGCCTGGTCCATGATGCGGATTTCAGGATCGTGGTCGCGCGCTGCCGCGTGTTCGATCGGCGCATGATCGTCATGATGGTGGCCGGCGTGGTCGTGAGTTCCGTGGTCGTGGGAGCCGCTCATCTTCTCACTCCATGCTCTCTGCCGGCAGCAGCCAGTGCTCGTAGATATCCACAATGATCCGGTCCGCGCTCGACGTCGAAGCGTCGCGCCAGACCTCATGCCAATCGAATTCTACCCTGTAGAGATACCGGCGGGGTAGGCCGGGCTCGCCCTGCGCCAGCAATTCCGGGTTGAGGAATGCGCCGCGAACGTCGAGGATGCGTCCGGTCTTTCCCTTGACGTAGTTCGGCGTCCGCACATGGCCGGCCTGGCGACGCGTGGAGACGCCAACACGGTCGCCGATGCGAAATCGCGCGCTCATTCGGTCTTTCGGCTCCTGATCTCGTCCATCTTTGCGGCAAGCTCATCCTGCGTAACGATCTGCTTCGACACCAGAATCCTGGACATCGCCGCCACCCAGCGCTCGTAGTAGTTGAAGCGGTCGTAATCTTCGGCGCTGAGTGACTCGCGCATCCAGCGCAATTCGTCGGCCCGGAGAATGTTGCGCCGCGAATCGGCCAGCAACTGGTAAACCGCATCGACGCGCAGTTCCCAATGGGTCGCGTCGTGATGGACCACATCGACGGGACCCGCAGGCTTCCCTCCGCAGTCGTGATGATCGTGTGCCGCCGCTTCCGGCGATGCTTGATCGCCGCAGAGTTCGTTCATTGCGGAAAGCTCCCGGGTCATTCCTCACGTTTCCGTATGGGATAGTCGGCTGGAGAATCGATGTTGCTGACCAGGACGTAGCGCATGATCATATCGACGATGTGCACCTTGCGCTGCTCGACGTATTCGGCCGTCTTCAAATCGCGATCGAAGATCAGCGACAAGGTATACTTGTTGGACAGGTAGAAATAGCCGAGGCCGGACATGGAAATGTAGAGATCGACCGGGTCCAGATTTCGCCGGAAGACCCCGGCCTCGACACCCTGATCGAGGATCGTCGACAGCGAAGACGCCAGACGTTCGTAAAGCATCCGGATGATCGGCGACTTCTTGACGTGCCGGCCGCGATGGAGGTTCTCCGTGTTCAGTATGGTGATGATGTCCGGCTCGTCGACAAACACCTGAAAGGTTTTTTCGCAAAGCGCGGTCATCGCGGCGACCGGCTCAACCCCCAGCAGGGTAAGTTCGTCCTGGCGCCGGCGAAGCGTTTCGTAGATACGCTCCAGCACACGGATGTAAAGCTGCTCCTTGCTTTCGAAATAGTAGTAGACGAGGTTCTTGCTGACCTTGGCGCGCGAGACGATGGCTTCGACGCGAGCTCCATCATATCCCTTGCCGGCAAATTCGGCCTGGGCGGCGCTTAGAATGCGATCCTGGGTTTTGACCGCGTTGCGCTGCGGCGTCACGTTCAGTCTCCGTGCGCCACGCCCAGACGGTTGGTCGGGCAAGGCCGCGGCCGTCGGGACCTCAACGGTCTTTCGCGGTTTTCCGGTTGCAGCCGATGCGGTCATGCATGTCCTCCGCGTTCCAACGCCTTCACTTGGACCTCCACCTCGCGATCCCATGCGCGGCCAGATCCTCCCGGCAATCCGAATGAAGGCATCGCCGATCCTTTGGCGTCATACAAGTCGGTTCGGTCAAGCTGATCATGCCTGTGCTATTTGCCTCGACTTGCGCAATGCCGATGTGCCGGCCTCATCGATCGCGTTGCCGGCAAGGACAACGCCGAAATGTTCGCGCGCATACGACAAGCTGATTTTCCCGTCCAGAACATCTCCAAGTATTGCGCCGAAGGGCCGGTCGTAGGGATTGCCGTAACCGCCGCCGCCGGCCTGCTCGTGACGGATCACGTCATTCCTGCCAACTTCGCGGGTCACCTTGCTGGCAAGGAGTTCGCTGCGACCGTCGCGGATGAGATAGTTGCGCGACAGAGCGCCGCCATTCCCGCCGAACAGACCGTAGGGAGCGGTGTGGTAGCGATCAGTGCGCAATTGCAGGATCGCTTCGTCCGCGAGCAGCCGATACTGGCGAACGACGCTCAACCCGCCCCTCGTTCGTCCCGCACCGCAGGAATCCTCGCGCAAGGAATACTCTTCGATGCGGAGCGGATAGGTGGCCTCCATGATCTCGATCGGCATGTTCGACATGTTCTGGGTCGGGTTGGTGATGGCGTCTATGCCGTCGCGCGTGGCGCGCGCGCCCAGAGCGCCATTGATCATGTCGACGACGATGAAGGGCTCGCCGGTCGCCTTGTCGTAGCCGCCGAGGCAGACGACGGAGTTGCCGCCTTCGCCGGCGGCGACGACGCGCTCCGGCACGATTCCAGCCAGCGCTCCCAGCACCGTGTCGGCGACCCGGTATCCGGTCAAGGCCCGCGCCGCGACAGGCGCGGGGAAGTTCGGGTTCAGAACCGTACCCTTCGGCGCGTCGACGTCGATGCATCGATAGACGCCGGAATTGTTCGGCACATCGGATTCAAGCACGCAGCGCACCGCCAGATAGGTCGCGGATTTGACGAAGGATAGGGTCGAGTTGATGGCTCCCTTGACCTGCGGTGAACTGCCGTCGAAGGAGATGGCAAGCTGGTCGCCAGCCACCTTGACTGTTGATTGCCTTTGAGAACTGACCCGGCAGCGCAGGATATTTCCATCGAGAATTGACCCATGTTTGAACCACCCCTGCATGACAGTGGGGGCATTGGAGTGATCGACATGGCGTTATTGAGCGTAATCCGACGCTGGCATTTTCGAGAGAATCTATCGATCCGTGAGATTGGCCGTAGGACTGGCCTGTCGCGGAACACCATCCGCAAATATCTACGCTCTGATGGCGTGGAGCCTCAGTTCAAGGTTCCGGAGCGGCCGAGCAAGCTTGACCCGTTTGCCGACCGTTTGTCGGCCTGGCTGAGGGCGGAAGCAAAGAAGAACCGCAAACAGAAGCGGACCGTCAAGCAGTTCCATTCCGATCTGGTGAGCCTTGGCTATGAGGGGTCTTACGGTCGTGTTGCTGCTTTCGCCCGGGAGTGGAAGGCAAATCTTCAGAGGGAATTGCAGACGACAGGACGAGGGACATTCGTGCCGCTGGCGTTCGAGCCTGGAGAGGCGTTCCAGTTCGATTGGTCCGAGGATTGGGCCATCATCGGCAACGAGCGCACCAAGCTGCAGGTGGCGCATACGAAGCTCAGCTACTCCAGGGCCTTCATCGTTCGAGCCTATCTGCTGCAGACGCACGAGATGCTGTTCGACGCCCACAATCATGCCTTCCGTGTCTTTGGCGGCGTTCCCCGGCGCGGCATCTACGACAACATGCGCACGGCGATCGACAAGGTCGGGCGCGGCAAGGAGCGCGACGTCAACGTCCGCTTCATGGCGATGGCCAGCCACTACCTGTTCGAACCCGAGTTCTGCAATCCAGCGTCAGGCTGGGAGAAGGGGCAGGTCGAGAAGAACGTCCAGGATGCGCGTCATCGCCTGTGGCAACCCATTCCGCGCTTTGCCTCGCTCGAAGCCCTGAACGACTGGCTGGAGCTTCGATGCAAGGAGTTTTGGCAGAAGACCCCGCATGGAAAGATGCGCGGCACCATTGCCGATATCTGGGCAGAGGAATCCCAGGCCCTCATGCCGACATCACGTCTCTTCGACGGGTTTGTCGAATACACCAAACGGGTCTCCCCGACCTGTCTCGTGCATTTAGAGCGCAACCGCTACAGCGTTCCGGCATCCTTTGCCAATCGGCCTGTCAGCGTTCGGATCTATCCGGATCGCATCGTTGTTGCCGCGGAGGGTTTGATCCTCTGTGAGCATCGCCGCATCATCGATCGCTCGCATGATCGGCCGGGTCAGACGATCTATGACTGGCGCCACTATCTGGCTGTTGTTCAGCGCAAACCAGGCGCGCTGCGCAACGGAGCACCGTTTGCTGAACTCCCCGATGCGTTCAGGAATTTGCAACAACACTTGCTCAAGAAGCCAGGCGGCGATCGCGAGATGGTCGACATCCTGGCGCTCGTCTTGCAACACGACGAGCAGGCCGTGCTATGTGCCGTGGAGATGGCGTTGGAAGCCGGCGTTCCAACCAAAACCCATGTGCTGAATCTGCTCCATCGTCTGATCGACGGCAAATCGCTCACACCCCCGACCATCAGTGCTCCTCAGGCCCTAACGCTCACCAATGAGCCGAAGGCAAACGTCGAGCGCTACGATGCCTTGAGGAAGGCCGCAGAGGTGCGCCATGCGTCATAACCCTGCCAGCGGCGCAATAGTCATCATGCTTCGAAGCCTGAAGATGCACGGCATGGCGCAAGCTGTCGGCGAACTCACCGAACAGGGGGCGCCCGCATTTGAAGCCGCCATTCCGATCCTGTCGCAACTGCTGAAGGCCGAAACGGCGGAACGGGAGGTCAGGTCCACAGCCTATCAGCTCAAGACGGCGCGCTTTCCAGCCTATCGCGATCTCAATGGCTTTGACTTCGCCAGCAGTGAGATAAACGAGGCCCTGGTGCGTCAGCTTCATCGTGGCGAGTTCATCGATGACGCCAACAATGTTGTCCTCGTCGGCGGCCCAGGCACAGGCAAAACCCATATTGCGACCGCGCTTGGCGTGCAGGCCATCGAGCATCATCACAAACGGGTTCGCTTCTTCTCGACTGTCGAGTTGGTCAATGCGCTCGAACAGGAAAAGGCACAGGGACGATCAGGCCAGATCGCCAATCGCCTCGTGCATTCCGATCTCGTTATCCTGGATGAGCTCGGCTATCTGCCGTTCAGCGCATCAGGTGGCGCATTGCTCTTCCATCTGCTGAGCAAGCTCTACGAACGCACCAGCGTGATCATCACCACAAACCTCAGCTTCAGCGAGTGGGCGACCGTTTTTGGCGATGCCAAGATGACAACCGCGCTTCTCGACCGGCTGACCCATCACTGCCACATCCTGGAGACCGGGAACGACAGCTTCCGGTTCAAGAACAGCTCTGCCCAAGAGCCGAAAAGAGCAAAGGAGAAAGCTAGAACCTTGACCGTCCCCGCAGAACCAAAACATACATGAAGGGCGGGTCACTTCTCGGTGAAAATGCCGGGTCAGTTCTCAGTGAAAATCAACACCCGGCCCTATCCCCGCATCGCAAAGGACGAGCCGGTCATGCCATCGCACAAGGAAACATCCGAGATTGGGACAAAAGAAACCGCTCGGGTCCAAACCCGAAAGCCTCAGCTCCTGCCAATCGCGAAGCCGAGTGCCCGGAAACGATTGGTCGACTGCAACGGAGGCGGGAGATGCATCGGAGATAGCGCTGACGAGACCAGCGAGCATGAGCAACACCCGAAATTAGTTCGTTCTTAGAACTAATTCATCATTTTCCTGTCGAGTCAAGTGTATCAGGATCGGCTACCTACCCGAAAAATAGTTATTATCGTTCCAATCTGGAACTATCTCGATGGGCAGGGTGTTGATTTCCGCTGAGAACCGATCCGGATTAGGATGCCTTCCGCAGCGGGACTAAATGTTTAGATGGGATATTCGGCTGTCCCTCTGCAGGCCGTCGCCCCTCTGCTCATGATCTGCGAGCGCCTGTCACCGTTCGTCACGCCGGTCATCAGTGCCACGAAAGAGCCGCTGTCGTTCAAACAAGTTCGTCAACGGAACGGTGCTGATCGGTATAGGATTTCGGTTTTCGGTCGTTACTAGGACTGGCCGGGCGGTTCAGCGGATGGGCCATGACGGTCAGAGCTTCGGGCGTCATGATCTCGGCCGGCGTGCCGCGTGCGGTGAGCTTGCCGGTGGCGAGCATGTCGCTCACGATATCGTCGCTGCAGGGTTTTTCCTCCGTTTGTCCTTGAAAAAACCAGCGAAGGTGTTGTCACGCTAACTTTTGCTCAGCGATCGTTGACCTAGAAGCTGCGGCATGAACACGCCAGCCGTCAGCTTCAAACACCACCGTTTTCCGCCTCAGATCATCGCCCATGCAGTTTGGCTGTATTACCGATTTCGGTTCTTTCGCAAACTCTTCTGTAATGACGGCGAGGGCATGAAGGCTCTTTGTTTTCGGGAGTCGTCATGTTCAAGGGCCGTCATTTCGACCAGTCGGTGATCCTGCTTTGCGTACGCTGGTACCTTGCCTACAATCTGAGCCTGCGCGATCTGGAAGAAATGATGGCTGAACGTGGCCTGAGCCTCGATCACTCCACCGTGCATCGCTGGGTCGTGCGCTTCGCGCCGCAACTGCTGGAGCGCTTCAACCGGCGCAAGCGGACCGTCACCGGCGCATCAAGCAGCGCATCCGATCCATGCTCGGCCTCAAGTCGCAGACGAGCGCCGCCATGATTTTATCCGGCATCGAGATGATCCACATGATGCGCAAAAGACAGGCGAGGTATGCCTACAATCCCAGGCCGTCGATCGCCGAACAGTTCGAAATCCTCGCCGCCTGAACGGCCCAAGTCTGCGCCGAGCGCATCTCTCGCGTGGGATTGCGACAGAACCGTCTACTGAATCGAAAGTCTAACTGCCCTGCTTGGGACAAAAGTTTTCGAAGGTGACGATGGCCCAGCGGTTCTGGCGCAAGGCCAGCTTTCGCATCCAGCCGGTCGTCTCGCCGAATTTGGCGCGGCACCAAGCGCCGTCGGTCGCCATCAAGCACAGTTCGGTCGTGACGCAGGTTTGCGTCGGCACCACGCCGACCACCTCGGCGTCGTCGCGCGCCTCGGCACGGACGTTCAGGTTGACTAGGACCTGCACGCTGGCGCGTTCCGGCGCGGGAGGCGCGGCCTCTGCCGCATCCACACACTTGCTGGTGAAGCCCGAATAGAAGCAGCCGCCGGCCCGCCTGGCAGCCTCGAGCATGGCTGCAGTGCCGGCAACACCTACCTTCTCGAATATCAACGGAGAGCCCGATGTACTTGTGCCGCTAATCCGCCGCTGACTGCCGCCAAGACGGGCGATCACCGCGCCGGAGGCATCGAACAGGGTCATCTGCCCCTCGCTGACGCCCCAGGATTTGACCATAGCGGCCTCGCCGCGGCAGCCCTGTCCCTCGACAGCGAAGCGGCCGTCTGCTTCAGCTTTCGAGCCCAGCACCATATTGCAGGTCGACGGAGGGTTGGAGTAGCGGCCATCGACGAGTTGCCAGCTGCCGTTGAATGCCTGGAGGAATTGGTCCACGGACTGCGCCCGCACCATCGTGGCCAGCGACAACGCGCCGGCCGCGGCCAACATGACCGTCAAAAATCTCGCTACTTTCATGGCTCCCCTCCGTTACGTAAAAGTCGAAAATTAGGGAGAGGTTTGTCAACTCACGCGCCGCGATTTCTATAGCACAAGTGCAGGTTTCGCAAAGAAAAGACGCGGCAGGCCGGGGAGTTTGAACGGGAACTCGAGACCTGGCGTTTGCCTTAGGGTTCGCCCGCCGAAACATTGGCCTCGCCGATCACCCTCCCCTCCTCCCGAAGTACCACTCTGATGGAGATGCGGTCGCCCTTGGCAAGAGAAAGCACCGTCCTGGCTATGTCCTGGGACTGGCCGGCGGAGAGCTTCAGCGTACGGTTCTGGCGCGTGGTCACTGTGCCCGAACCGCCGGTACGGTCGATCTCAACCGAGCCCTCGATTTCGGCAGCGCCAAAGCCGACGGCCGATGCGGTGATCTGGACACCGGCCTCCGTAGGCACGATGGCGATGGAGGGAACCGCAACGGCGCCTCCATCCTGCGCCACCGCGTCGCCTACACTGCAGGCGGCGGCAAGACCTACGACGAGTGCAGCCGCGCGGCGCATGGAAGCTTCGTTAGAAGCTGGTCTGGTTTATCGAAACCGTTCCCGGCGACGTCGAGAACACCTGCATGCCCGTCACGCCGACCGGGCTCAGATTGTTGCCGTTCTGCGTGATGGTTACGGAGGTGTTGGCGGCGACCGACGTGGAGAAGGTGTTGCCGTTGCCGTTCTGAATGATCTCGCCGCTGCCACCGGGGCCTACGGTGAGTGAGTTGGCATTGCCGCTGCCGTTCTGCACGATCAGACCGCTCGCGCCACCGCCGACGGTCAGCGATGCATCGTTGCCATCGCCGATCTGCAGGACGGCGCCAAGGGAATCGGCTCCAAACGCGCTCAGCTGAGCCGAATTGCCCGACGTGCCGCCAGCCGAATTGTCCTGGAGAAGCAGCAACTGACCGCCGTTGCCTTCGATGGTCAGCGTCGCAGTGTTGCGCTGGCCTGACTGAACCCCGGACGGCGCGGTCGCCTGGTCCATGCGGGACAGGTCGCCGACATGAAGCGCGCCGTCGAGCGCGTCCTCGATCATCTGCTGCGTCGGGCCGGCGACAAGCGAGTTGTTGGCCAGCGACTGGTCTGACGATAGGTTGTTGCCAGCGAGCGCGCCGGGAGGGCTGGTCTGGATAATCTTCAGGACGTTGTTGTCGCCAGCAAAGACCGGAAAGGAACCAAAGACGAGAATGCCCGCGAGAATAGCCGTATATTTGCCCATAATGCGAACAAACTCTTTGTAGGAGGTCACCAGGACGTCTGCGAGATACTGACTATATTGTCAATTCCGGTCTGTGAAAACCCCACAACGTTATTTATTCCGTTCTGGGTGACGGCAGCCTGGTTTGCCGTGCCCGAAATCGAGGCTCCAATCCGGTTGCCGCTGCCTTCCTGCGCGAAAGCGAAGAGATTGTGGCTGCCGATGACGCTGGCGGTGATGCGGTTGTCGAATCCACTCTGGGTAATCGAACCGGGCGTCAGGCCAACCGAGAGCGCGGCTCCGGTGAAGGACGCGCCAAGCGGGCCGCCGTTGAAGTCGCCCTTGATGTCGAGAACGATCATGTTCGGCGCGCCGAGACCGTTGTGGACCTGGGGAACGGACACCGCATTGAAGCTGCCGTTGACGTCGAGCATAAGCGAATTGGACACCTCGTCCTCGTTCAGGATGACCAGTTCGTTGCTGGCCTGGGCGGGCGCGGATGCCAGGACGACGCCGGCAACAAGGACCGAACGCATTTTCATTGTGAGAGACTCCCCGTGATGCGAGATATCATCGCAAGTGAGGCTTAAAGTTCAGGCCACGGGATCGATAAAAGTTGAAGCAATGTCGCTTTCTCCAGTCGGACCGAAGAGCACGTCAGTACTGGCGTACGAACGGGACGTTGGCAGAGCCCGCTTGAGCCAACTGCGACATGTTCGTTGCGCCGGTTTGGACAACGCCGAACTGGTAGCCCTCCTGGGCGATGATGATGGAGTTGGTTATGCCGGCCTGGCCTATCCAGACCTCGTTTCCGGGAAGCTGTGCCATGGCCGACCTTGGCACCAGCGTCGCAGTGCCTGCACGACAAGCAAAAAGGCCAGAGGCCCAAATTGCTTCTCGATCATCAGTCTCTGCCCTACGGCCTTTAGTCGGTCGGCCTGCTGCGTTGCGCTTCAGCTACACTGCATCGCTCAGCCGCAATCGCAAGGGTCCATGTCAACCAACGGTTAACCTGAACAGCACCGTCAACGCATAAGCGCTATCGAGGCCACATAGTCACGTTGCCGGGCCGCCTTCGGTGTCGGGGCAGGGTCTAGCGCCTTCGCTGCACCGACGACCGCAGGCAAAGCCTCGGGAACGGACCCTTCCACCTCCGTCTCTAGCGAGCCGACTGTTTCGTCGGGCGCCGCGGGAGGCGGAGCCACTGAAGGGGGCGGCCGGGACGGAGTCGTGGGACGCGGCGCAGCCGCCGGGCGCGGCCATGCGGCTGTCGTCTCGACGACGTCCGCGGCATTGCGCGTCTTTGGTGGCGGCACGATTTCAGCCGCCGCAGTCAGCTTGGTGCCGTACTTCTCGTTGCGGTAGTCGGCGATCACCTTGCGGCTGGCCTCGCTGTCCGCGAACGACCAGACGCCAAGTTCGGCGCCTTCGATGATGATGCCCATCACCGCCTTCTCGATGGCCTGCTGCACGGCGATCTGCTTCGGCTCGTTCTGAGTGACGCCCGCCTCAGCCTCGAGGATCTTGTCCAGGGCGACATAGCGGAACGCACCGCCTTGCAGCGCGTAGGAGGCGATCATCTTGTGGACCGCCACGCTGGACAGCACCTCTCCCGTGTTTGTCGAAACGGCCCGCAATGTGACGGTAACGGTGTCCTGCTGCCATTTCACATCAGCGCCGATGCCCAGATAGCGCGCGCCGATTCCGCCCGTCATGGTGTTGGTATCGTAACCGGTGATTCCGCCCTGGAGGATAATGCCCGCGTGATCGAGCGGCGGCAGGACGCTCGCGTCGATACGCTGCTCGTTGCGGTAGAGCCGCCGCATCTCGGTGACGATCTGCCGTTCCTTCAGCAGGTCGTCGAGGCGGGCGCGGTCGAGCACCGTGAACCACCGCTTCTCGCCAGCATCCTGCAAGGCCTTGATAAGCATCGGCGCGCCGCCCTGGGTGACAGCCCGCGACATGGTCTGGACGAGTTCGCGTTCCTTGTACTGGCCGGTCAGATCAGGGAAATCGTAGACGGCGACGGTAATTCGCTTCGCCGGCGCCGGGATGGTGCGCAGGCTGTTGCTCTGCTTCGTCACAGGCGTGTAAACGGGCTGCAGAACGCCTTCGACCGGCACCGCCTGGCATCCGCCAAGCACAGACGCGAGTGCGCATATGACGGCGACTTTTGCGACTATTGTCCCAAAGCGCCGGCCTTTCGGCATGTCGCGCTTCATCGATGCCGCTGCCCGCACGTGCATTGATCCGTCCCGCGCCGGAATCAATCGAGCCCCGGGCTGAGCGACGTGCCCGACGTCAGGTCGCCGCTCAGGGTGCCGGTGTTCAATCCGCCGGACAGAGCCTTGCTCGATCCGAGGGCACCTGCGTTCTGCATGAGGGAATTCGGAGTGTTGTTGCTCGCGACCAGCAGGGGCACCACGATCTCGGTGACGCCGGTTGGGTCGGTAATGATCAGCCGAATCGAATCGATGGTCCGCTCGAACGTGACGGTCGTGTCGCCAAAAGTGACAGTGCCCGAGTCCTGCGGATTCTCACCGAAGATCGCCTCGGTAACCTGACTTGCGAGCGCCGAAAGCAGGCGGCTCTGGAGCTGGCGGACGAAGAGGTCCGCGTCAGTAGAGCCCGGATTGGCCGGATTGGTCGGATCCGTGCCTGGGCGCGGCGTGCGGGCCGTGGCCGTACGCTGGGCGTTGGCCAGGCCGAGCAGGTGAGACGAGTTCAGCGGGCTGCCGCCGAAGGAGGGATTGATCGGAGTGTAGACCATATCCTGAGCGGCCGAATCGCCCGCGGCAGTCAGTACAACGCCAGCGGCCAGAAGCACCGCGCAAGCAATCTTCATTATTCTAATCTCCTACCCACCTTCTGAACGAGAAACACCATAACGGCGCTTCTTGCAAAAACTTCCAGGTACCGTTTCCGCCACCCTGCCGGTTTTCCCCGACGGACATGCCAGGATCGCTAGTGCGTCCGCCCTCATTGCGTTCTTCACGGAAAGCGATGACGGAAGCTGCCCAGCAACGCTCCTGCGAGACGCCGATGCTGTTGAAGTTGCCGATCTGGCTGAACGATGCGTAGTTGCTGTTCCCTGCCTGGACGATCGCGACCTCGTTGCCAATTCCCGCGGTTGACCCGTCGAGCGCTTTGCCGTCGCCGTGCCGCACGCAAGCGAACTGGTTGTCGTTGGAATTCGGCGACAGCGCCGACCCGACTTGGAGCACGATGGAGTTCCCGGCTCCCATCTGAACGAGGTCGGCGATCAATGCCGGAAGGCGGCCGGACGGTTTCCCGCCCGGCCGGTCGTGGTTACTGCGAGACGGAGAGGTTGTTCGAACCTCCACCGTTCTGGGCGAATGACGTCACGTTGTTCGACCCGTTTTGCACCACGGCAGCCTGGTTTCCATCGGATGCGCCGGCGTTGCCGACCAGGCCGGTGATGGAGTTGCCGCCGCCGATCTGGGCGAAGGCGAACTGGTTCAGATTACCTACGACCTCATAGGTCAGGCTGTTGCCCGACAGCGCCGAGGACGAGTCCTGAAGCGCCCTGCCCGCCACGAGCTGACCGCCAGACGTGCTGACCAGCGATCCTGCGGCGCCGGTCAGGGTGCCACTGCCGTTCGAGTCCCCCTGAAAGGTCATGCTGACCGTATTGACACTGCCTATCTGGTCGATCAGCGCCTTATTGTCGTTGCCGTTCGCCAGCGCCACCGCGTCGTTGAAATCGCCGTTCTGGTCGACGTCGAACTGGTTGCCGTTTCCGGAGATATCCACCAGCGCGCTGTTGATGGCGCCGTTCTGGTCGAGCGTTACGCCGTTAAGGTTTCCGGTGACGGAGACCTCGCCCGCATTGATGTCCCCCTTCTGGTCGACCGCCACGTCGTTCTCGTCGCCCTCGATGTCGACGGTCGCCTCATTGGAGCCGAGTTGGTCGACGGACGCCGTGTTGCTGTCTCCATCGACGAGGATCCCTGCTTCATTGCCGAGGGAAGCGCTGGAGTCCTGGTCGAGCGAAACGACGTTGAGGTTTCCGGTGACGGACACCTCGCCCGTATTGCTGCCCGCCTGGTCGACCGCCACGTCGTTCTCGTCGCCGAGGATGTCGACGGTCCCGTAGTTGCTGCCGATCAAGCCCAGTTGGTCGAGCGAGATCGTGTTGGCGTTCCCATCGACGTAGATCTCGCCAACATTGCCGAACGAGGCGAGGCTGTCCTGGTTCAGGACCACCACATTGTCGTCACTGCTGCCGGCGGTCCGGTCGCCGATCAGGATCTCGCCGAGATTGGCAATTCCGATCTGGCTCAGCGCGAGTTCGTTGGCGTTGCCATTCGCAAACGCCAGCGCCTCATTTCCTTCGCCAATCTGGGTAATACCAAACTGGTTGCTGTCTCCGAGGATCTCAAGTTCTGCGCTGTTGCCGTCGCCCTCCTGCGATATCGCGACCTGATTGGCGTTTCCGTCCACAGTACCAGCGATCCAGTTGTCGACCCCGTCCTGGACGAGACCGAACAGGTTGTCGTCGCCACTGACGACATAGCTGATGTCATTGCCTTCGCCGGTCTGGCGAACGCGCGACTGAAGCACTCCGACAGCGAGGGCCGGCCCCGTCAGGACACCGGAGATCGCGCCATTGCCGTCGCCGGAAAAGATCAGCGTCGCAGTGTTGTCCGCCGCGCCCGTATTGACCTGGCTCAGTTCGCGAAGCTGGTTGCCGTTGCCGCCGCCCTGGCTGATGTTCGCCGTGTTGGCGCCGCCGGCTGAGAGGTTGTTGGTCTGTGTCGCCGTATAGACGAGTTGCGAGTTACCCGTCTGGATGATCGTCAGCTCGTTGCCGAAGCCGGTCTGGTGTGCGCCGCTGCCATCGTTGCGCGGGCCGCTGCTGGTGTTGCCCACACGTGAGGACTGGCCGATCTGGGTAATGGTGACGTCGTTCGCATCGTCCGTTGCGCTGCCGGTGAAGGTCTGGCGCAGGTTGGAGACGCGCGCCGACCAGCCGCCGTTCTGGGTGATCGTTGCGTTGTTGGAAGCGGTCGTCGCTGACGTGCCGCCATTCTGCTGAACCTCGAAGACAGCCTGGTTGGCGCCTGTCTGGTCGATTCGCAGATAGTTGGAGTTTCCGATCTGGTCGACGCCAAGGCCCGCTTGGTCGCCCGGCGATCCCACCCGGTTGATCTGGTTGCGCGGCGGGCTGTTGACGTTCGAGTCATGCGTCTGGTTGATGATCAGCTCGTTGTCGGAGCCGTCTTGCCGGAGCTGATCCGTCGTATAGCCGGCCCTGTTGCCAACCACCGAACCGTTCGACTGGCCCTGGACGATCGCTGCCGAGTTACCGTCGCCGACCTGGTCGATGTAGACCTCGTTGTTGCTGCCCGCCAATGCCGCGCCCATCAGAAGTCCGAGCGCCGTGGTGGTCACAAGTGTCAGCTTGAATGTCATCGTGTAACTCCTGTCATGCGGTTGAATGTTGCTCGAAGAAGTCGGCCGGGCGGTTTCCCGCCGGCCGATAGTGCTCACTGCGAGACGGAGAGGTTGTTCGAGCCACCGTTCTGGGTGAAGGACGTCACGTTGTTCGACCCGTTCTGCAACACGGCGACCTGGTTTCCATCGGACGCGCCGGCATTGCCGACCAGGCCGCTGATGAAGTTGCCGCCGCCAATCTGAGCAAAGGCGAACTTGTTCAGATTGCCCACGACCTCATAGGTCAGACTGTTTCCCGACAGCGCCAAGGATGAGTACTGCAGTGCCCTGCCCGCCACGAGGAGGCCGCCCGAGTTGCTGACCAGGGTACCCGCGGCGCCAGTCAATCCGACGAGGCCGTTCGAGTCCCCTTCGAAGCTCATGCCGATCGTATTGAAGCTGCCGCTCTGGTCGATCAGCGCCTCGTTGTAGTTTCCATCCTGGAACAGCCGCGCGGAGTTCTTCGTATCCGAGGTGAAGTCGCCCTGCAGAACGCTGAACTGGTTGTAGTCGCCGAGCTGGTCGATGACGATCTGGTTGCCGCCCGAGCCAATCATGCGCGCGGTGGAGAAGTCGTCGCCGTTCCCCACGCCGTTCTGCTTGATGTCCAGCACCGCGTAACCGCCAGGGTTCGCCACCGGACCGGGTGACGAAGGGTGAACGCCCGGATTGTTGGAGCCTTCGATGGACGCCTCGGTAATCAGGTTGCCGGTGCCGATCTGCCAGAGCTGCATGCCCTTGTTGTGCCGGTTCACGCTGCCGCTGCCGTTGTTGGAGCCCTCCTGCGTTGCGCTGTCGATGGTGTTGCCGGTGCCGGTCTGCGTAACGTCCATCGAGTTTGAGTTGCCGTCCTGGCGCAGTTCGTTGACCGTGCTGTTCTGCCCGCTGTTCCGGAACACGTTGGCGCTGTTCGAGTTGCCGTCCTGCAGCATGTCCAGGATCAGGTTGTTGCCGGAGTTCCATCCGTTGTAATTGGAGGTGAACGTGTTGCTGTCGCCGAGCTGCCGTCCGGCGTCGACGACGTTGCCGCCCATGCTTGTGGACCCGCCGCCGAGGCTCTGCAGCTCGCGGAACGAGTTGCCGTTTCCGTCCTGAAGAATGGGAGCCAGCGCGGTGCCGACCCGGTTGTTGCCCGGTCCATTGCCCTGCTGGACCTGGATCGAGTTGTTGGCCCCGTCCTGCGCCGTATACGCCTGGTTGCCGTCATTTGCCGCGGCGGCGCCCATCAGCAGGCCAAGCGCGGTGACGGTCGAGAGTGCTACCTTGAGCCTCATGGGTTGTTTCCTTCTTCGTCCGGAGTGACTTACGCTATCCGTGGAGAGGCCGGGCGGTTTCCCGCCCGGTCGATAGTGCTTACTGCGAGACGGAGAGGTTGTTCGAGCTGCCGTTCTGGGTGAACGACGTCACGTTGTTCGACCCACTTTGCAACACGGCGGCCTGGTTTCCATCGGATGCGCCGGCGTTGCCGACCAGGCCGGTGATGGAGTTGCCGCCGCCGATCTGAGCGAAGGCGAACTGGTTCAGATTACCTACGACCTCATAGGTCAGGCTGTTGCCAGACAGCGCCGAGGACGAGTCCTGAAGCGCCCTGCCCGCCACGAGGAGGCCGCCAGAGCCGGTGACCAGCGTTCCCGCGGCGCCCGTCAAGCTGCCAGAGCCGTTCGAGTCGCCCTGGAAGGAGATGGTGGCCGTATTAAAGTTGCCGATCTGGTCGGTCAGCGCCTTGTTGCCGTTGCCGGTCGCCAGCGCCACCGCGTCGTTCAATGTGCCGGACTGGACAATGTCGAGCTGGTTGCTGTCTCCCAGAATATCGACCAAGGCGGTGTTGTCGGAGCCGTCCTGGTCGAGCGACGCCGAGTTCAGGTTACCGTTGACGAACACGGTACCCCCGTTTCTGCCGTCCTGATCGACCGCCACGCCGTTCTGGTTGCCGAGGATGTCGACAAGCAGGTTGTTGCCGTAGTCGCCGCCGGTCACACCGATCTGGTCGGCGGTCACCGTGTTGGCATTTCCATCGACAAGGATTTCCGCTTCGTTGCCAAAGGTGAGGCCGCTGTCCTGGCTCAGGTCGACCACGTTGTCGTTGCTACCGCCGTTCCGGTCGCCGATCAGGACCTGGCCGATATTCGTGCCGCCTGTCTGACCCAGCGCGACCTCGTTTCCGTCACCGCTCGCCCGCGCCGTCGCCTCGTTGAAGGTGCCGTCCTGGTCGAGCGCGAAGTCATTGTCGTTCCCGTAGATCTCGATCAGCGCGCTGTTGACGGCGCCGTCCTGGTCGAGCGTCGCGGCGTTGCCGTTTCCGATGACGAACACCTCGCCCTGGTTGCTGCCGTTCTGGTCGACTGCCACTTCGTTCGCGTCGCCCTGAATGTCGACGGTCCCCTCGTTGTAGCCGACCGCGCCGATCTGATCGACGGACACCTCGTTGCTGTCTCCATCGACGAGAATCCCGGCTTCATTGCCGAACGAGGACGTGGCGTCCTGGTTCAGCACCACCAGATTGCCGTCGCTGCCGGGGGTGCGGTCGCCGACCGCGATCTCGCCGAGATTGGCGTCTCCAGTCTGGCTAACCTCGACCTCGTTGGCGTTGCCGGTCGCCCGCGCCGTCGCTTCGTTGTAATCGCCGGACTGGTCGATGCCGGACTGGTTGCTGTCTCCCAGGATGTCGAGCTGCAGGCTGTTGCCGTTGCCGGCCTGCTTGACCAGGCCCTGTGTGACCGACGAGTTGGAGGTGACGAACAGGCCGAAGCCGGCATTGCCGTTGGAGTTGCCGACCTGCAATACGTCCGCGGTGTTGCCGTCACCGACCTGCGAGCCGCCGATCGCGTTGCCGTTGCCGTCCTGGCTGATGACGGTCGCATTGCCCTGACCGTCCTGCAGCGATGTGCCGATGCGGTTGCCTTCGCCGCTCTGGCTCAGATTGGCGTCGTTGCCGCCGCCTGTCTGCGTCACGCCGCCAGCGACGGAGTCGGCGTCGCCGGTGCCGATGATGTTGCCGCCGGCGCCTTCGCTGGTCTGGGTGATGGCCACAGTGTTGGCCGCACCCGAGACATGCGTCTGTGCGATGCCCGTGACCGTCGAGAGGCCGTCGACCGGCTCGCCCGGCGCGGTCTGCTGGGTGACCGTCACGCTGTTGAGCGTCCCCGGATCGCTTCCGCTGCTCTGGTTGATCTGGTTGACGCGGTTGCCGTCGGACGTCTGGTCGATGACCAGCACGTTGCCGTTGCCGGTCTGGTCGAGCCCGCTGCCGCGGGTGCCGACCTGGTTGCGATTGCCGGCCTGTTCGACGTCAAGGCTGTTGCCCGAGCCGTTCTGGCTGGCCGCGTCCGTCGCGGTGCCGAGTTCGTTCTCGTCGCCGGCCCCCTGCACCACGATGCCGGTGTTGCCGGCGCCGGTCTGCGAGACGTTTGCGAAGTTGTCGTCGGCCCAGACCGGCGCCGAAGCCAGCGTCATCGCCGTCGCGGCCAGAAGTGCCGAGGCGAAACGCTTGGAGGAGAAGAGAGTGGTTCTCATTTTAGTTGTCCCCAATTTGAAGTTGAGAGGTAGCGATGCCGGTCGACCCCGGAAGCAGGAAGCCGGATTGGAGCGCAGGCGCAACGTCGATATGTTGAACCTTGGTGTTTGCGGTGAGTCCTAACACCGCGCGCACTGCCTGCGGCTTCAAGCCGAATCAAACGCCCTATGCTTCTGCAAATGGACGCCGGAGCAGGCGAACCTGGCTCCGACGCAACAAGACCTTTACGGCTTGGCAACCGCGGCCATATCGGCGCGCGCTTTCTCGACCAGCTCGACTCCGATCTTTTCGCTGTACTCTTTCACGACAGGCGCGACGCGCTCAGCCATGGCTGCAAGCGCTTCAGGCGTGGGTTGGGTGATCTCGAAGCCGTTCTCCTTGAGCTTCCCTTCCAACTCCGTCGCCGCCTTGCGAGAGATATCCCGCTGGAAGGCTGCCGATTCCTTTGCCGCTTCCATGACGGCTGCCTTGTCCTCATCGGACAGGCTTGCAAACCATTTCTGGCTGGCAAGAAGAACGAACGGCGTATAGACATGGCCCGTCTTGGCCAGATACTTCTGAACCTCATAAAACCTGGCAGTATAGATCAGAGCGTACGGCGTCTCCTGGGCATCGACGGCGCCACTTTCGAGGGCGCTGTACAGCTCCGGCCAGGGAAGGGGTGTCGGATTGGTTCCCAACGCCGTCCAGGTTGCAATGAACAACGGATTGGGGATCACTCGAATACTGATCCCGGCCATGTCTTCCACCGTGTTGACCGGACGAACCTTGTTGGTCATGTGGCGGAAACCGTTATCCCACCAAGCCAGCCCGACGATGCCGGTCTTTTCCTGCAGCTTGGAAAACAGCTCCTTGCCGACGTCGCCGTCCATGACGGCATCCACAGCAGCGAAGTCCTTGTAGAAGAACGGCAGGTCGTAGATCATGAACTCCGGAACGACGCCGACCAGGTTGGGCGTCGGGCCGACCATGATGTCGATGAACCCGGCCTGAACCGACGCCTGCATTTCGGGCTCGCTACCGAGCAGCCCGTTGCCAAATGTGTCGATTTTGATGCGACCACCGGTTTTCTCTTCCACCAGCTTCGCAAAATGACGCGACGCCTGTCCGACCGGATGATCTTCTGTGGGTACGTAGCCCAGGCGCGGATTCTCAGCCATGGCCGGAGCGGCAGCCAAGAGACCTCCCAGAAGTGCCGCAGTTAGAAGCAGTGCTTTCATAAATTTATCCTCCCAAGAATAGTTCACAAAGGAACCAGGATACAGGACTGTCACCAATCAGGGACAGGACCGGCAGTACGTGAATTTAGCCCTTGGCCATCGAGGCGACGGGCATGTTGCTTAGTTTGATCACCGCGGTGAGCGCTGCGCCGACGGCAACGAGACTACCCATTGCTGCAGCTGCGACGAACGCAGCTTCGGAAGTCACGGGGTCGCCGCATCCGCATTCACCACCGATGGACGAGACCAGCGACCCGCCCTCGATGAGGACGGGCCATCTGCAAGATCAATCGAGCCAGCCCGCGCCCGAGATCGGAGGCAACGGGGGGTTGGGCTGGCTGGACGTCGGCGGCCAGTTATGCGTGCCGGTCGGGAAGGGATTGATGGCAATCCGCGTGTCGTTCCCCGGGCAATAGTTCGCTGCCGAATGCCAGCGGCCGGCCGGGACATAGACGATATCGCCAGCTTCCGAGACGAAGCCGTCCAAGCCTTCGAGATTGTATTGGATCTGACCTTCCATGATGAACCAGAATTCACCATAGTTGATGTGCCTGTGTCCGAGCGCCGTGGGGGACTGCATATTGCAGTTGGGCGCGCTACCGCGGATCGAATTCACAAACAGGCTGGGAGCGACCACGAACTGGAACGCACCGGGCTGAGCGATGAAATTCCTGGTAGTCACGTTGGTCGTCACCCCAGGGGGGTTAAGGGCTTCCGCACCCGGATCCTGCCGCGTCAGCGCCCAAGTCATCCCCGGCTGCGGCTTCGGCAAGCTTGCCGCCAACTGCGGGTAAGTGATCTTGGCGTCCGCGGTGAAAACCTCGAAGTGCAGGGACGGCACCGCGCCGACGTTCTTCATCTGGAACTGCGTGCGCGCGGGCACCTGGACCATGGAGCTCTTGGTGGCGATAAACGGCGCCTGGCTCCCGATCGTGAACTCGACTTCACCCTCCCACACGATGAAGCCCGCGCGGGTGTCCGATATGAACATGGCCGGCGACTGGTCACCGACCGCCAACTGCACCCATGAAGCCTGCAGGTGCTGGTCGCTGACGACCTTCTGGTGCCACGTCTTGGACTGATTGGCGGGCGATATCTTGGCGCGCACTTCCGCTATCGTCGTGCGCGGCTTGTTCGGCGCCTTGTATGGCGCCAGCGCCACCGGCTTCGGCGTCCAGGTGAATACGGTCTGCGCGAGAGCGCCGGTAGAAGCTACCCCCCCGATCGCCAGCGCGGCCATCATGGCCAGTCCGCTTTTCCACAACTTCATCTCAGTCTCCTCCGCTGTATTTTTGATAGATTTTGACATCGTGCCCCCACCCCAAAACCCAAACCTCCAACTGGGGGATGTCCATAATATGGACAAGACGTCCAACTACTTATGATGGCCAGACTATTAACAGATTGTCAACGCTTCTTCGCCGTGCTTCCAGGCCATTGGTCATATGCCGGCCACTTGGGTTAATGTTGGGGCCGCTGCCGCCGCTGGCGGTGTTCGAGGCCCGGCGACCGATCGGATGCCGCCTAGGGTACGGGTGTGAGCGCAGCTCCGCTCCGGAACCAGGCGATCACGTTCTGGGCCACCAGATCCGCCATTGCGGTGCGCGTGCCGACCGACGCCGAACCGATGTGCGGCAGGATCGTCAGGTTATCGAGCGCCAGCAGGTCATCGGAGACGTTGGGCTCATCCGCGAGCACATCGAGGCCGGCGGCGGCAATGGTTCCCGTGCGCAGGGCGCTGATCAGGGCATCCTCGTCCACGACGGTTCCGCGGCCGACATTGATGAATACGCCGTCAGGCCCGAGCGCGGACAACACCTCGGCGTTCACACTCCTAGCAGTCGACGGGTCGCCGGGAACGATGGAGATCAGGACGTCGACGGCAGTGGCGAGTCCAACCAATGAAGGAAAGTAGTCGTACGCGACTCCGTCCGCCGGGCGCCGGCTGTGATAGGCAATGGAAAGCCCGAATGCTTCAATTCGACGGGCGATGCAGCGGCCGATTCGCCCCATCCCGTAGATGCCGACCTTGCGGTTACGAAGCGTCAGGCGGCTGAGGGGATAATCCGATGATTTCCACCGGCCCTCGCGAACAAAGGCTGCGGCCTTGGGTATCTCGCGCACGACACTGATAAGGAGCCCCAACGTAAGGTCGGCGACCTCTTCGTTCAGGACATCAGGGGTGTTCGTGACGACGATGTTCCTGGTGCGTGCGTAGGCAGCGTCCACCGCGTCGTAGCCGACGCCGTAGCTGGCGATGATCTCGAGGTTGGGAAGGGCGTCGATGAACTGCCGATCGATCCTGGCGCGACAGGCCACGCCACGGATTGCAGCCCGCTCTACCTCGGACAGATGCGCCTGAACGTCACCGTCAGGCGTTTCGACAAGGTTGAAATGCGTTCTGAGCGTGCACCGGGCATGCTCATGCATCCAGCCTGGGATCAACACGGTGGCAGCGGGTTTTGACAACGGTCTTCCTTCCGATTCGGGTGTTGCTTCCGGTACGAACGGCCGCAGATGAATGTCTTTTCGTTGCGCGGGACGCTTGTGGACCGAGCTCTGACGGCGCGCCGAAGTTTGACGCCGGCTCTCGCCCCGCTTGCAGGCGTCGCACGAAGGATCCTGTGTCGGATCGTCTTTTGCCGTTGAAGAAATCTCCTCTCCTTGTTGCGAGTTCGCAGCCCCTGCTGCGCGCCGGCCAGACCGGCATGCCGGCGGTCCTAAACCGTCTCCTCCAAGACCGTCATTCACGTGACCATAATGTGGCCATTTTGCCCACAAGTCGGGTAAAGCTGTGCAGCCTCTTTGTCAAGATGGCGGTCTCGCCGCAACCGTGAGGCCACGGCAATTCAATTCATGAGTTGATGACCGCTCGGATTGCAGCCTTTGGGTTGGCGGCGAAAGCCTCGCGAGCGGGTTTGGTTTTGAGGTTGCGTTTTCGGATGAGGGAGAGCGAAGCGTCGCGCAGATGCGCGAGGGCTGCGGGGGGCGTTGCCGGATCGGACGCCGCAGGCGTCCTCGGCGAGGTTCCGTCGCGGACACGGAAGAGCCTGTTCTCGATCTGCCAATGGGCGCGGGCGAGGTCGAGCAAGGCTTCGGCGTCCATGGCCTCGGGTGCAATGGAGGTTATGGCGTAGACGACCTGCCGCGCAGCCGCCTGCCGTCGATGGCGACATGACCGAGCGGTCCCTCGGCCAGCACAAGCCCGCCCAGCGCCCGCTCCAGGTCCGCCGCCGAGATCGATTGGAAAATATAGTGATAGGTCGAATGGCAGGGCGTGCGTCCGCGATCGATCCCAGCATCTCAAGCGCTTTCGGCGTCAAACGCTTGCCCCACCGGCAAATCGACAGAAGGTCGTTGGCGCCAGACAGCATCGCTGCAAACGACAGCCCAACTATCGACGCCAAAGGATAACGCCAGCCCTTGCGTGTTCGACGGTCGGGAAGCGCCTCAAGCGTTGACCACAACGTTCCCATCCGCATCCCCCAAATCAGAGAATGCTTCAAAACCCGCTTCCTCTCCAGTCCGCTATGCGGTGAATTGAATCACCCTGGCCGTGAGGCGGAGCTTGACAAGCGAAGAGTTCCGCCTACACATGTATGGGCAGGGTGTCCATATAATGGTCAGATGTGTCGGTAGTCCTGCTTTGTATGTGCCGGCTAACGATGCATGCCGAATGCCAGACGGTGGCTGCAGCAATGCAGATGGGCGGAATATCAAGGAGAGTGGCAGCGTGCATACTATAAACTATCTAACAAACATCAGCTTCGGTCTTGGGGCGTCCGAGTTATTGGAAGAAATTTTGCGCGACCTCGGCGTGTCGCGCCCTCTGGTGATCAGCGATCACGGCATCAAGTCTGCCGGTTTGCTTGAGCGCGCGTGTTTCGCGTTCCTGAAAACGGCGCCGGTCTTCCTGGACGTTCCCACCAACCCGACCGAGAGCGCAGTCGCTGTTGGCCTCGAGCTATACAGGCAAGGCGGCTGCGATGGGGTCGTGGCGATCGGTGGGGGCTCTCCGATCGACCTGGCCAAAGGCGTGGCGCTGCTCGCCACGCATGATGGCGAACTTGAGCGTTACGCGGCGATCCTGGGTGGCGTGGCACGCATCACGAGCGCGGTGGCGCCGCTGGTAGCCATTCCGACCACGGCTGGCACGGGGTCCGAAGTTGGGCGCGCGGCACTGATCACGCTGGATGACGGCCGAAAGCTCGGCGTCATCAGCCCGTTCCTGATCCCGCGCAGGGCGGTCTGCGACCCGGCATTGACGATGGGGCTTCCTCCGGGTCTGACGGCCTCGACAGGTCTCGACGCACTGTCGCACTGTATCGAAACGTACCTGTCCCCTCGCTTCAACCCGCCCGCCGAGGCAATCGCCACGGACGGCTTCAAGCGCATCTGGAAGGCTTTGCCTGTTGCGTACGCAGATGGTGCGAACGCCGAGGCGCGGACCGAGCTCATGATGGGCGCCCTGGAAGGCGGTATGACGTTCCAGAAGGGTCTCGGAGCCGTCCATGCGCTGAGCCATGCGCTGGGCGGTCTCAAGGAGGCGAAGCTTCATCATGGAACGCTCAACGCCATCCTGATGCCGACCGTCCTTCGATGGAACGTGGACGTTGAAGCAGTCGCCAAGAAGGTCAGCCACCTCGAAAGCCTGGCGGGACTTGAAGGAACAACCCTCGCAGACGCACTGGACGAGTTGAACAGTCGATTGGGCATTACACCCAGATTGTCCGAACTGGGGGTGCCCCGCCACGTCATCGATTGGGTGTGTGAGCGAGCCCTTGCAGACCACAGTCACCCCACCAATCCACGTCCCCTGACCAAGGAAGACTATGCCGCGATCCTCGAGGCCGTTTTCTGAGCTGAGAACGCTCGCAGACAAGGATCGAGGAGTTGATTCCGTGAGACCTATTGTAATCGTGACGGGCGCGAGCCACGGCATCGGCGCCGCAACGGCTCGGCTGTTCGCCGCCGAAGGCTATGATGTTTGCATAAACTATCTTTCGGACACCGCCGCAGCGTCCGAAGTAGTCGAGGCCTGCAAGACCGCTGGCGCCCGTGCCATCGCCGTGCAGGGAGACGTGGGCAAGAGGGAGGATATCCAGGCGCTGTTCAGCGCCTGCGACGATGAACTTGGGCGAGTGACCTGCCTGGTCAACAATGCCGGGATCATTGGGAAAGCCGGCAGGATAGAGGAGTTGCAGCCTGCGGTGCTGGAGACCGCCTTCAGGATAAACGTCTTCGGCGTCATGTACTGTATCCAGGAGGCCGCAAAACGCATGTCCACCCGCAGGGGCGGCCAGGGCGGGACGATCGTGAACATGTCGTCGCTGGCCGCCTTCCTCGGCAGCCCCAACGAATATGTCCACTACGCCGCCACCAAAGGGGCAGTGGAATCCATCACCTTCGGCGCGGGCAAGGAGCTGGCACCCGAGGGCATCCGCGTCAATGCCATCCGTGTCGGGACCACCAACACGCGGATACACACGCAAGGCGGAAATCCGGAGCGCCCAGCCAGGATTGCCGCGGCAACGCCCATGGGGCGCATCGCGGAGCCCGAGGACATCGCGCGCGCTGCCCTGATGCTCGCGTCTCCCGGCTCCGGGTTCATGACAGGCACCCTGATCACGGTGTCCGGGGGGCTTTGAGGCCCCGCGGCCGGCCGCCGGCACCGCAGGAGCATTCATTCCAGCTCAATCGCCGCGCGACGCCAGCCAAGCACTCTGTAGGGGGCCTCGTCCGCGTTCGATACAAGCATCAATGCCTCGAACGATTCGCTGTAGCCCGACTGCAGTGTCGTCCTGAGATCGACGCGCCAGCTCGGTGCCTGCGCCGGCGTGTTGAAGGTCACCCCCGCCAACGACTGGTCGAGTTGCTCGCGCGACAGACGGCCAGCGTGGAAATCCCCGATCGCCTTTCGCACCGACGGCGGCAGGCCGGGAATGTCGCCCAGCAGTGCATCATCGAGCGCTTCCAGGCGAACGCCGGCCAAGCCGGAGGAGACGGTGACATAGGGTTCGATGGCGATGGCCATGTCAGGCGTTATCCCCGGGAAGGCGGCGAGTTCGGAGACCGTCTGAAACAGCTTCGTGTCGTTTCCAGCCTGATGCGGTTCGGAACCGGCCGGCTCTCCGTTCAGCGGATTCGGCCCGGAGCGGTGGCCGATGATCTTTGTCGCCAGATCGTCCGCAGTTGCGGGAGCGGCGCCGGCGGCTCGCAACGCGCCAACGATCAGCGGCCGCTCGGCGGTGTTGAGATCGATCCGCAAGGCTTCATTTGTCGCAGAGACGGAAGCGACCCCGGCCGGCAGGGTGATCGTGGACGATATCTGATCGCTCAGCGTGCCAACACCGTCCGGCGGGCCTGCGCGAATCTCGGCAGCGGCCTGCGACAGTCCGGCTTCAGCCAGAATGCGCGCCGACGCCTTGTCTTCCGTGACGCGCACGCTGGCCACCACCCCGGTCATCTGCATACGAAGGATGACGGCAAGGAACCCCAGGAAAATCAGAATCCACAGCACGCTGACAAGGATTGCACCCCGCCGGTTCGTTCCCGAGTTCATGCCCACCGCCGCAAGACCCATTTCGGCCCCATGCTTCGCCATGAAAGGTGAGGCCACCATCCCGGCGTAATCAAGACTTTGCCTTCCGCGGCTTGAGCAATGTGATCACCATGCGGCGGGCAGCCACGCCCAGACGACGACCAGTGCTGGCGCGAGAAACGTTCCAAACGGAACTCGCGCCGCGCCTCGGAGCGGGCGGCGCAGGCGAACCGCGCGGATGACGCTGAAGATGAGCGCCGCGACCGAAGCAAGCATGATCTGGGCGCCGACGCCGGCCAGCCCGACCAAGGCGGCGGATACACCGATCAGCTTGATGTCGCCGAAGCCGATGCCGTCGCGGCCACGCAGCCTCCCGTACGCTACGTCGAACAGACACAGCAGAAGCATTAGCGCGCCCCCGGGCACGATGCGCCAGACCAGCGCGGCGAAATCGCCCGACTGGAACCACCAGTCGGCGAGTGCGACGACCAAGATTCCAGCAGTGTAGCGGTCAGGAATGAGCAAAGACGCAAGATCGTGGACCGCGATTGCCGCTGCCAGAAAGCATAGTGCAAGCGTCGACGCGACGAAGAATGCGGGGCTTCCGATGACAGCGGGCACGGTACCGACGGCGAGCGTGAATGCCACGGCGGCGGTAGACCGCCGCCGCGCCCTCAGAAGCTTCATTCGATTACCGTCTTGGCCGGCCGCCGCAGCGGCACGTTCCTGGAAGGCTCGTTCATCAGCCGCAATTGCGACCGCATCTGCTCGGCCACATGCTGCGCATCCATGCTGTCGCGGATGACCTGCGGACGGATCAGGATGATGAGTTCGGTGCGCGTCGCGGAATTCTGGTTGGACCGGAACGCCTCGCCTATCACCGGAAGGTCGCTGAGAATCGGCACGCCGTCGCGGCCGCGCTGCTGGCGTTCGGCGATCAGTCCGCCGAGCATCACGGTCTGGCCGCTGGCGACCGATACGGTCGAGCTGACCTTTCGTTGCGATATGGTCGGCGTCAGGGACTGGGCCTGGCTGCGCTGGACCGAGCTGATCTCCTGTTCGATGACGAGGCTGATCGTGCCGTTTCCGGTGATCCGGGGCAGAACCTTCAGGATCACGCCGGTATTTCGAAACTCGACGTTGTTGACGATCGGCGCTTCCGGATCGGTGATGGACTGCGCGGTGCGGGTGACGATCGGAATCTCGTCACCGACCTGCAGCAAGGCGGGCTTGTTGTCGAGCACCACAACCGAGGGCGTGGAAAGCACCTTGACCTCGGTAACGCCGCGCAGCGCATCGATGACGACGCGCGGCTCGGTGTCCGAACCGAGGAGGAGGTTGAACCCCGGAATGGTTCTGGACAGCACAGCCTTGCCTGCTTCCGTGAATAAGCCCACCGAGCCTTTGTTGTCGCCCAAACCAAGATCCTTGGAGTTCAGGAAGAACTGCACGCCGTAGCGCAACTCGTTGGTCAGGGTGACCTCGGCGATCGTCGCCTCGATGGCAACCTGCTCCTGTGGGCGGTCGAGCGCGGCGAGGGCCTGTTCGATGAGCCGCTGCTGGTCCGGCCGCGCGAAGATGAGAATGGTGTTGTTTTCCGGGTTCGCGGTGATGCGCACGCCGCCTTGCGACCCGCCGCCGGCAGCGCTCGGAAAAGGCTGGTCGGTGTTTCCACCGGGGGTCGGCAGGCTATCCGCCATGCGCTGATCTGGCGTCGCATTGGCCAACTGCGAGCCATCTGCGCTCTGATTCTGGCCGTCGGCCTGCGAGCCGGGCGGAAACTGCGAGGCCGGGTCTTCCGATGCCGGCGATGCCGAGGCGCCGTTGAACATCTCGTTGACCATCGACGCAAGGCGCCGTGCCTGCAGGTGCTGGACCTTGTACACCCGCAAATTGGAGGCAGCCGCGTCCATCCTGTCGAGCCGCTCGATCCAGCTTGCGGCGCGCTGCAACTGGTTGCGCGTCTTCGCCACCACCAGAATCGCATTGCTGCGCTCGATCAGCTGGACCCTGATCGTGTTGCGCCCGCGACCGCCCTCCCCGATGTCGAGCACACGGGTCAGTTCGGGCATCATGGCGGCCGCGCTGGAATTGTTGACGGGGAAAATACCGACCGACTGTTCCGCCAGCCAATCCTGGTCAAATGAGCGCGCTGCTTCGATCGCCGCGGTCCGCTCCGCCGCCGTCCCCTGGAAGATCAGCGCGTTGCGGCTGGGATCCTCGCGCACCATGCCGGGACGGGCGACGAAGTTTTCGAGCAGCGGCAGGATCGTGCTGGCGGAAACGTTTTTCAGGGGAAACACCGTGACGGCGTAGCCGGGTTGGATGGTCGTGCCCCGATCGAGTTCGGCGGTTCCCATCGCATCGGCCGCGGGCATCAACCGAAGTCGGTCGCTTTCGCGCACCATGGCCACGCCGTTACTGCGCAGCGCGGACTCGAACATGGTGAGGATTTCCGCGGCCGGCGTAGGCCTCGACGTCGTGATCGAAACCCTGCCCGCGACCCTGGGATCGATGGAATAGCTTATGCCAAGCACTTCGCCGAGAACGGTCCGCGCGGCAACCTTGATCTCGGCTTCCTCGAGATTGACCTCGAACTCTTCGCCGCTCAGCCGCTCGAGCGACTGGCGCTCGCCGGCAGTCAGCTGCTGTCCGTAGCCGTAATATACTTCACCCTGCCGGTTGTTCTGCGTGCGGCCGAAGCCGAGCTTCGACAGAAAGCCGCCGCCGGAAGACTTGCGCGCACTCAAATCAGCGTTCGTGACCTTGTCCAGCGGATCCGGCCGCGCGGCAACGTCTTCAAGATAATCACCAGCGGAGGTACATGCGGCTAATACCATCATGGCGCAGGCCGCCGAGCTTCTGCGAACCCACACGGCATAGGCATTTGGAGCGCCGCCCTGCCGACCTACCCTCACCTACACACTCCACCCGGGCTTGCATCCGGCACCCTATGCCCGGAAAAGCACCGTCCTATTAAGCGCCTGACAACCATAAAGCACTGCTTCCCACACCATACACGGCATCGACATAGGTAAGCTGCAACTACCCAAATAGCTCGAGCTTGTGCGCCGGTTCGACATCGACCGGCGCCAGCGGCTGCAATTCCTCCCGCGTCAGAGCCTCCTCCGTCCTCGTCGGGACCCTGTGTCGCATGGGCGGAAAAGCCGTCGTCGAATGTTCAGCCTAATTCCTCCACGGTTCGAGCCTCAATGGAGCCAGTTCGCCGGCACGGTCACCAATGCCGGGAACAGAACCAGCAGCACAATGAGGATCATCTGGACCACGAGGTAGGGCATGGCCCCCTTTGTAGCCGCCTCCATTGAAACTCCGCTGATTCCGCACACCGTGTTGAGGACCGTTCCAACAGGAGGCGTGATCAGGCCGACCGCGTTGACCATCATGAAGATGACCCCGAAATAGACCGGGTCGATCCCGGCCGCATTGACGATCGGAATGAGGATTGGCACCAGAATGGTGATGCAGGGTGCGAAATCGAGCGCCGTGCCGACAACAAAGACGGCTATGACGATCATGCCCATCAGCAGGATCGGCGAGTCGATGAATGGATCGAGGATACTGACAAGCTGGGCGGGCATATTGGAAATCGTCAGCATGAAACCGGAGATCATAGAGGCTGCCACCAAAAGCATGATCACTGCCGTCAGGCGCCCTGCCGCGAGCAGCGCGTCGTAGAGCAGCCGCGGTGTCAGCTCCCGATAAACAAACAGCCCCACGAACAGTGCATAGAAGGCGGCAACGACGCCGGCCTCCGTGGGAGTGAAGACACCGAACCGCAGTCCGGCCAGGATGATCACCGGCATCATCAACGCCCACCCGGCGGTCATGATGGTTTTCGGGATATCGCTGCGCGGCAGTTTGAGCCGGACCGTGGCCGTTTCCTTTTTGGAGAGGAACCACCAGGCGACCATGAGGCTCAGCCCCATCATGAGGCCCGGCACGATTCCGGCGAAGAACAGGCCGATGATGGAAATGTTTGCGGTGACGCCCAGGATGATGAACCCGACAGAGGGCGGAATCACAGGGGCGATGATGCCCGTCGCCGCCATCAAGCCCGAGGCTCGACCCATGTGGTAGCCCGCATCCCGCATCAGAGGGACCAGCATGACCGCGAGCGTCGCCGTATCCGCGATTGCGGAGCCGGAGACGCTGGCGAGCACCAGACCCGTGCCGATGACCACGTAACCGAGGCCACCACGTATGTGACCGACGAGCGCCAAGGCCACGTTCACGATGCGGCGCGAGAGTCCGCCTGCGTTCATGAGCTCGCCCGCAATAAGAAAGAACGGGATCGCCATCAGCGGATAGCTGTCGGCGCCATTGACCAGTCGTTGCGCCAGAATCTGCGCATCCAGATTTCCCATCAGCAGCATCATCGCGACCCCCGACAGCATCAGGGCGAAGGCAATGGGAACCCCGATGCCCATCGCACCAAGGAGGGAACCGATAAATACCAAACCGCTCACGGTGTTTTCTCCGAAATAAGCGCAGGGGGCACGACCGGTAGCGGCTCAACATGCTCCACTCCCGACCAGGGGGCGGGCAGGATGCCGCGCAGCGAGCGCCACAGATCAAGAAGGAGAACCAGAGCCATAAGGATGGCAGCGGCGAACCCCGCGGCGTAGATGGCGCCGACGGGAATTCCCGACAGTGCCTGGACGTTGCCCCACTCGATCAGGGTGAGCGACCAGCTGCCCTCAGCCAGGAGCCAACAGCACCAAAGCATCAGGCCGTATGAAACAAGAAAGCAGACGAAGCGCGCCTTTGGAGGCAACCGGATGACCACCGACTCGACGCCGAGATGCGCACCCTTGGCCAGGGCCACCACGGATCCCATGAAGATGACCCAGACGAGGACCACACGGGAGACTTCAACGGCAAACGGAATGCCTGAGCTGAAGCCGTACCGCAGCACGACATTTGCAAAGATTAGGAGGCTGATAACGGCCATGCCGACGACGACGAAGACGTCGAAAGCCTTGAAAAGCCACTTTAACAGGGTGGGCATAACTGCTCCCAAAAGGGTTGCGCACGCATGCAACGACCTTCGCCGCGCTCTGACGAGGATCCGGAGATTGCGAGCAGGGTGCTTCCAGCATGCTGGTCAGGTATCAACACCCAATCGTGATGAATGCCTGACTTGCTCATTCAGTCGAACAGCGAACAAGGGATAACGATCCCTCCAACCAGTATGATAGGAGGGTCTCAAGCGATGCTTCCGGTGTCAGATACCTTCCACTACGGCCAGATGCGCTTTGGCATGCTTCTCACGTGCCTTTATCGCCGTCTGATACTCGGGAGAGTTGTAGCAGGCGAGAGCGGTCTCGTAATCTTTGAATTCGATTACTGCCAGGCGGTTCGCGTGAGGGCCTTCCATAACCTGGCTAGTTCCCGCGCGAACAACAAAGGCCGCCCCGTATTTGTCGAACGCTGCCTTGTTCAAGGCAATGTATTCTTTGTAGCCCTCCTGGTCTGCAATATCGACCATTGCAACCCAGTACCCTTTTTTAGTCATTTGATTTCTCTCCCTACAGAAACTCCCGCGCCCACTTGCGGAAGACACAGACGGCCCGATGCGTTTACATTCGGCACACATGAGTTTGCCGTTGATCCTCCTCGATCATACGGCTAGAACCGAAAGCACTACGCTGACTACAATATGGACAGCTTGTCCATAGACCTGTAGTAGCAGGATGTTCCGTTGTCAAGCTCGCAAGGAGATGCGCCATGAGCCTGAGTGACCTCCAGGACGAACCCGATGAAAAAGCTCCTACTCACGTGCAGGGAGCGGCCTCGTTCTCGAAGTTCGTCGCGGTGCTGCAGATCATCGCGGATGCCCCCGGAACACTGGACATCGCCCAACTGACAAAGCGCGCGCCATTCCCCCGCGGTACGGTCTACCGCCTCGTTTCGGCGCTCATCGCGGAGGGACTCGTCACGCACTCAGTAGAGGCCGGAACGTTTCGCCTGGGGCCACGCCTCCTCCAGCTCGCTGCCAAGACCTGGGAGGACTCCGACTTGCGGACGATCGCAAGGGACTTTCTGGAATCACTTCGCGACGCAACGGACGAGGCCGTGCACCTGGCGGTGCCCAGCCACAACCGGATGGTCTACATCGACAAGCTGGTAGGCTCCAACAGGGTGCAGATGAAGACCAGTATTGGGGGCCAGGTTGAACTTCACTCCACGTCCGTGGGCAAGGCGTGGCTGTCTGGCCTGCCGGACCAGCGGCTGCTGGAGGTCCTCAAGACCCTGGATTTGAGGCGCCATACCGCCAAGACGTTCACGACAACCGAAGCGCTGTTCGAGGAACTGAAGCGGACACGCGAGCAAGGGTTTGCGTTCGATGACGAGGAGAACGAGCCGGACATCCGCTGTGTCGGTAGCCCGATCTTCAATCGGTTGCGGGAACCGGTTGGAGCGGTAAGCATCAGCATGCCCGTGTATCGGCACGACGCGCGGCGCCACGAGCTCTGCGCAAGGCTGGTGCGCCAAACGGCGAAACAGATCAGCGCCGAATTGTCCAGGATGGTGTAGCGCCGGGCGCCACCGCTCGCGGTCGCGCTACGCGCCGACACTTGTCGATAGCGGCTACTGAACATATCGATCTGGAGAGACAGAGATGGGATTGCGTCACTACGCCGGGACATTGGTTGTCGCTGGCATGCTTATTGTCGTTTCGGCTGCGCACGCAGAAGAAGAACGTCGAGAGCTTGGTCCACATGTCCATGGACACGGGACATTGGCAATCGTCGTCGAGGCCAACGATGTTCAGATGGAGTTCGCCGCTCCTGGCATGGATATTGTCGGGTTCGAGCACGAAGCCGAAACCGCCAGGCAGAAGAAAACTGTGGAGGCCGCGCTCGCGGACCTCAAGGAGCCGTTGAAGCTGTTCGTGTTGCCTGAGGCCACAGGTTGCACCGTCACCTCTGTCGACGTCAAACTGATCGCGGGAGAGCACGAGCACCTTCAGGCTGCGCAGAATGCAGACAAGACCGCGGAAACCGACGAACACGAGGGGGGTCACTCAGAGTTCCGAGCAACTTATGCTCTCGCCTGCACAGATGCATCCCTGCTCAGGTTCATCCACTTTGCCTTTTTCGAACGCTTTCGCGACGCCGAAGAACTCGGGATAACAATCATCGATGCCAACGGGGAGACCACCGCCGAGGTGTCCCGTCAGGCACCCTCTCTTGAAAACTGAGAAGAACGCTGAAGCAGCGTCAGACGCCGTGCGCTTGCGCGGCGTCGAATACGAGTGGAACGCGCGCGACGCCTTTGGCCTATCAATCGACAAATTCGATGTGCCTCGCGGCGAGCGTCTCCTGCTGCTTGGCCCTTCCGGCAGCGGAAAGTCGACGCTCCTCGGTCTGTTGACCGGCATCGCGCTGGCGCAGGCCGGGAGCCTGGAAATCCTGGGTCTACGGCTCGACAAGTTGAGCGGCAGCGGACGCGACCGGTTTCGGGCGGAACATTTCGGCATCATCTTCCAGATGTTCAATCTCCTTCCCTACGGCACCGTCATCGACAACGTGCTGCTGCCGCTCAGTTTCGCACCGGAACGTCGCGCCCGCACAACGGCTGCGGGCGGCGCGGCGAGCGAAGCCCGGCGCCTCCTGTCGGCTCTGGGGCTTCCGGCGGAGATCGGCCAGCAAACGGCAGCCACCTTGAGCGTTGGTCAGCAGCAACGCGTCGCGACGGCGCGGGCGCTCATCGGCTCACCCGAGATTATCGTCGCCGACGAGCCGACATCGGCTCTCGACGAGGACCGGCAGCAGGATTTTCTCGACCTGCTGCTCAATCAGGTCGACGCCACGAAGGCGACCCTGATCATGGTCAGCCACGATCGGCGCCTGGCGCGACATTTCACCAGAGTGGTCCAACTCACCGACATCCTCGCAACGTCGAAATGCGAAAGCGACGGGAGATGATCGTCGCGCGCCTGGCCCTGCAATCACTGCGCAACCGCTGGATCACGGTGTTGCTGACGATCCTTGCGATCTCCGTCAGCGTCATGCTCCTGCTCGGCGTCGAAAAGGTGCGCAGCGGGGCGCGAGAGAGCTTTGCAGGGACGGTGTCGGGCGCGGACCTGGTCATCGGTGCCAGGTCGGGCGGAATGCAACTCCTTCTCTACTCGGTGTTCCGCATTGGCAACGCCACCAACAACGTCACGTGGCGCAGCTATAAAGACAATGTTTCGCGCCCGGAGGTAGCCTGGGCAATTCCGCTTTCCCTTGGCGACAGCCATCGCGACTTTCGTGTCATCGGGACCACGCCGGATTATTTCGAGCACTTCCGGTATCGCGGCGGCCGGACCCTAACGTTTGCTGTGGGCACCCCCTTCAATGACCTGTTCGATGTCGTCCTCGGCTCGGAGGTTGCGACCCGGCTTGGCTATGATATCGGCGACAAGATCACCGTGGCGCACGGCATGGGCTCCCTCGGGTCGCAGCACGACGATCTCCCGTTTCGCGTCTCCGGTATTCTGGCGCGGACCGGCACGCCTGTGGACAAATCGCTCCATGTCAGTCTCAAGGCCATCGAGGCCATTCATGTCGACTGGCGATCCGGTTCACGGATCCCGGGACAGGTTACGCCTGCCGACCGTCTGCGACAGATGACGCTTTCTCCGAAGGCGATAACCGCGGCCATCATCGGTTTGAAGTCGCGCCTGCAGGTCATCGGGTTCCAGCGATCTGTGAACGAGTACAGGGCCGAGCCTCTTTCGGCTGTGCTGCCGGGTGTCGCCTTGCAGGAGATGTGGGGACTGGTCGCCACCGCCGAGACCGCATTGTTTGGCGTCTCCGCGATGGTCGTGGTGACTTCGATGCTCGGTCTGTCGGCGATGATCCTGTCGACGCTTAACGAACGACGCCGTGAGATCGCGATACTGCGGTCGCTGGGGGCGGGACCCCGCACGGTTGCAGGTCTTCTTGTCGGAGAGGCGACACTCCTGACCGTGGCGGGAATCGCGATCGGTACGGCCGCGCTCTATGCGGTCCTGATGGCAGCCCGCCCGCTTGTTGACAGACAGTTCGGCATCGACATCGGCATCCAGCCTCCATCCACGACCGATGCCCTGTTGCTGTTTGCAATATTGATCGGTGGAATGGCCGCCGGTTTCCTGCCTGCCTATCGCGCTTACAGGATGTCGCTTGCAGACGGCATGATGGTGAGAACATGATGACTTCCAGATTCATCTTCGGCAACGCGAGATCGATGCTCCGTGGCATAGCTCTCATTCTGGCTGTCCTGGGCCTTGGCTGCGGTGCGGCATTCAGTGAAGGCGCCACCCGGCTGAAATGGGAGATGCTGATCCCGCCGGCAGGGCCGCTGGCATTTTCACCGAATGAACTCCCTCTCGAGCAGCAGGAGGCGTTGAGGAGTGTCCTGTACTGGAAAGGTCATCCGTCGGGCGAGATCAGCGAAGAGTTTGCCCTTCAGCGCGAGCAAGCCAAGAAAAGGGTCGACGCCGACCGGGAGAAACTCGCAAAGCAGGGCGTCGATCTTGATCAGCTCTACGAACAATACGCAGCGTGGGCTGGAGAGACCGAGAGGCGTGGAACGCTTACCGAGACGAAGTATGACGGCCAGCGGGTCGCCATTGCCGGCTATCTGCTGCCGCTGGATTTCGACCCGGCCGGCACGACCGAGTTCCTGCTTGTCCCCTATTTCGGTGCATGCATCCATGAGCCGCCACCGCCGCCGAACCAGGTGATATACTTGAAATCCTCCACTCCATTCGCGGCCACGAGTCTGTTCGAAGGCGTCATGATAATCGGCACGATGCGCGTGCAGTCTGAAAAGAAAGACCTCGCCTTCGTAGATGGTTCAAGCGAGGTTGCCTCGGGCTATCTTTTGGAGGGCGAAAGCATCGAGCCCTATCAAGGCGATGAAGGCGGGTAATAGTGGCCAAGTCCTGAGCGGAGATTCCAACTGCCAGTCGCAGGTCAGAGGCAAGTGCGTCCGTGGATGGGTGCGCTCAGCGAAACCCGGTGACCCTGAGCACCTCCGCCGGCGAGGTGAGACCTTGCCCTGCCTTCTTGGCACCGTCATGCGCCATCGTGCTCATACCTCGCTCCAGCGCGAGCGCTTCGATCCTGGAGTGGTCTGCCCCCTGTGAAGCGAGTTCCGTGATCGCCTCGTCGAGGACAAGGATCTCGAACACCGCGATGCGGCCTCGATACCCTGTGCCGTTGCAACGGCCGCAACCCACCGCGTTGAACACTTTCTGGCCTGGCGAGAACCCGACGGCCTCGTAGCGCGTGTCGGAGGAGAAAGTCTCGGTCGAAAGAATTCCTGCCTGCTTGCAGTGATCGCACAGCCGCCGCAACAGGCGCTGGGAGATGATGCCGCGCACGGCGCCGACCAGCAGATAGGTCTCGACACCCAGGTCGCGCATACGCGTGAAGGCCGCTGCCGCGGTGTTCGCGTGGACGGTGGTGAGTACGAGGTGTCCGGTGAGCGCTGCCTGGACGGCGGCCCGCGCCGTCTCACCATCGCGTATCTCGCCGACCAGGATCACGTCGGGATCCTGACGCACGAACGTTCGGATCGCGGACGAGAAGGTGATGCCGATCGCCGAGTTGATTTGCGACTGCACGATGCCGGGGATCTGGTACTCGACGGGATCCTCGATGGTCACGATCTTGCGGCTCGGATCGTTGAGCTTTGAAAGCGCGGCGGCGAGCGTCGTCGTTTTGCCGCTGCCGGTCGGGCCGGCGACGGCGATCATTCCATGGGTGTGCTCAAGTAGACGGTTCAGCGTCTGCCGTTCTTGCTCGTCCAGGCCCACGCCCGCGAAATCCAGCAGGACGCTGTCGCGGTGCAGGATGCGCATGACGACGGTCTCGCCATGGATGGATGAGAGGGTGGCGACGCGCAGTTCGACTTCGCGGTCGCCGATGGGAAGGCGCATCGCACCATCCTGAGGCTTGCGGCGCTCGGTGATGTCGAGGCCGGCGAGAACCTTGATGCGCGAGACGATCGCATCGCCCATTTCATGCGGCGGCGAAGGCATGATCCGCAAGACGCCGTCGATGCGGAAACGCATCACGAGCCGTCCGCGCATCGGTTCGAGGTGGATGTCGGTTGCCCTCAGGTCGAGCGCACGCCTGAAGATATCATCGACGGCAACCACGACCGGCGCTCCGCTCGCGAGATCCCGGAGGCTTGTGATAGCCGCTTCGGAGGTTGCTCCTTGGCCCGTGACCTGAGCAACATCCTGGTTACCTGAAATGCGCTCCAGACAGGATTCAAGATCGGGTGCGGGAACCACACAGACTTCGGCGTCGACGTCGAGGACGGATCGCAGCGCCTCTATCGGGTCTGCGTCTCCGGGGTGGAGGACGCCGATGACGGCACGTCCGTCCGGCGCCGTGAGCGGCGCGATCCAGTTCTCGACGAGAAATCGGCTCGAGAGGTTCTGCGCGACGGGCGTGTAGTCTGCGAGCTGCTGCCGGTCGAGAAGCCGCACGCCATAATAGGACGACAGGAAGCTTGCGAGGGCGTCGGCATCGACGATCTGCGCTTCGATCAGCCGATGTAGGTCGGAGGCTCGCGAGGCCGTGCTCTCACCGAAAAGGCCCCGCGTAGCGTCGCGGCTCGCCAGTCCGGCATCGGCCATGGACGACAAGAGTGGGTGCAAGTCTGTAAGCTTTGGGTTCATTGAACGTACCTGTCGCACTTGACCCTTGAGCACAACGGACTCCGGCTTGCGCAAGCCGAATCCGGCTGTCGGCGTTGTCCGCAGAGCGGTCTGCCTAAGGTACAATTCCGGATCCGGCGGTTCCCCGGAAAGCTGCGCCAGACCAGAAGGCGGTGCGGTATAGGTGTCAAGGGCCCGTGCCCTTCTACTCCCACCAGATGGTAAACCGGGTGCCACACGAGGTAGCGATTGAGAATCTTTCGCTACACCCACCTATCGCCGCCAATGTCGCGCAACCCCCGCTCGACCACGGCAAGCGTAACGCCCGCCAGCAGCTGGTGGGAAATCGTCATGACCATGCGGCTGTGACGATCGCAGCCGAGGGCCGCTTCGGCCGAGGAAGGGTATCTTAGCCGCAAAGACAGACTGCGCCGCGTTGGAATGAACAGGCTTGGAGTGGCTGGAGCCCTTCCCGCTTCATCGCCTTGCTGGGCGTATCAATCTCAGTGATCCATCGCCTTGACGATTTCCTCGGTCATCTTCTTGGCGTCGCCAAGCAGCATCATGGTGCCGTCCTTGTAGAACAGCGTGTTGTCGATGCCGGCATAACCCGAGCCGAGCGAACGCTTGACGAACAGGCAGGTGCGCGCCTTGTCGACGTCGAGGATCGGCATGCCGTAGATCGGCGACGACTTGTCGTCGCGCGCCGACGGGTTGGTCACGTCGTTGGCGCCGATGACATAGGCGACGTCGGCCTGCGCGAACTCGGAGTTGATGTCCTCCAGCTCGAACACCTCGTCATAGGGCACGTTGGCTTCGGCCAGCAGCACGTTCATGTGGCCGGGCATGCGGCCGGCGACCGGGTGGATGGCGTATTTCACCTCGACGCCATGCGCCTTCAGCTTGTCGGCCATCTCGCGCAGCGCGTGCTGCGCCTGCGCCACCGCCATGCCGTAGCCCGGCACGATGATGACTTTTTGGGCGTTCATCATCAGGAAGGCGGCATCGTCGGCCGAGCCCTGCTTGACCGTGCGCTCGATGCCGTCGTCGCTGGCTGCAGCCGTCTCGCCGCCGAAACCGCCCAGGATGACCGAGATGAAGCTCCGGTTCATGCCCTTGCACATGATGTAGGACAGAATCGCGCCCGACGAGCCGACCAGCGCGCCGGTGATGATCAGCGCCAGGTTGCCCAGCGTGAAGCCCAGCGCCGCGGCGGCCCAGCCGGAATAGGAGTTGAGCATCGACACCACGACCGGCATGTCGGCGCCGCCGATCGGGATGATGAGAAGGACACCGAGGGCGAGAGATGCCGCCACGATCAGCCAGAAGATCGTCGTGCTCTCGGTGGTCACCAGCATGACGATCAGCACGACCAGCGCGATGCCGAGAGCCGCGTTGATGACATGGCGCATCGGCAGCATGATCGGCTTGCCCGACATGCGGCCGTCGAGCTTCAGGAAGGCGATGACCGAACCGGTGAAGGTGATCGCGCCGATGGCGACGCCCAAGCTCATCTCGACCAGCGCCTGCGAATGGATGTCGCCGGCGGTGCCGATGCCGAAGCTTTCCGGCGCGTAGATCGCAGCAGCAGCCACCATGACGGCTGCGAGGCCGACCAGGCTGTGGAAGGCGGCGACAAGCTGCGGCATCGCGGTCATGGCGATGCGCCGCGCCGTATAGGCGCCGACGCCGCCGCCGATGGCGAGGCCAACGGCGATCAGCAAGGACTTTCCGGTCGTCAGCGTCTCCATCGTCAGCGCAAGCGTCGTGACGATGGCGATCGCCATGCCGATCATGCCGTAGAAATTGCCCTGCCGGCTGGTGGTCGGGTGCGACAGGCCGCGCAGCGCCAGGATGAACAGGATGCCGGAGACGAGATAGAGGAAGGACGCGAGGTTGGCGTTCATGACGTTGCGCTCACTTCTCTTTCTTCTTGTACATCGCCAGCATGCGCTGGGTGACCAGGAAGCCGCCAAAAATGTTGACCGAGGCAAGCACCAGCGCGACGAAGCCGAAACCAGTGGCCGCGCCCGAGGCCGAGATGCCGACCGCCAGCAGCGCGCCGACGACGATAACCGAGGAGATCGCGTTGGTGACGGCCATCAGCGGTGTATGCAGCGCCGGGGTCACCGACCAGACCACGTAGTAGCCGACGAAGATCGCCAGCACGAAGATGGCGAAGCGGAAGACGAACGGGTCGATCGCCCCGCCAGACAGCGCGTGCGCCGCGTCGCCCGCCGCATCGGCGGCGGCCGGCGCGTTGGCCAGGTCCTGCACCGCGAGCTTGACCGTCTCTGTCGCCTTGTCGAGCTGGTCGAGAGCCTGCTGAAGCGCCGACTGTTCCATCATGCCTCTCCCACGGTCTTCTTGGCCGTCTTCCTTCGCACCGCCGGCTTGGCGGGCTCAGGCGGCTCGACGTGTTTGTACGGGCCGTCAGTGGATGCTGCGCCCGCACCCTTCTTCCTGACCACCTTCGGCTTGGCGGGTTCGAGCGGCTCGACATGGCGTGCCGGGCCTTCGCTAGCCGAAGCCACCAGGACCGTCGCCGGGATCGCCGCCGGTTCGACATGCGGCTGTTCCGCCGCCTTGGCGAAGTTCGGATGCACGACCTTTCCGCCGTCGGTCAGCATGGTCGCCTTAACCAGTTCGTCGTCGCGCTTGATGGCGATCTGCTTCGCCGCCTTGTCGACCATCGTCTCCAGGAATGCGAACAGGTTCTTGGCGTAGAGCAGCGAGGCCGACGCCGCGACGCGGCCGGGCACATTCAAATGGCCGACGATCTTGACGCCGTTGTCGGTGGTGACGACCTTGCCGGCCACCGCGCCCTCGACATTGCCGCCGCGCTCGACCGCCAGATCGACGATCACCGACCCCGCCTTCATCGAGGCGACCATCGCTGCCGACACCAGTTTTGGCGCCGGCCGGCCGGGGATCAGCGCCGTGGTGATGACGATGTCCTGCTTGGCAATGTGGTCGGCCGTCAGCGCCGCCTGCTTGGCCTGGTATTCCCTGGACATCTCCTTGGCGTAGCCGCCCGCCGTCTCGGCCGCCTTGAACTCCTCGTCCTCGACCGCCAGGAACTTTGCGCCGAGCGAGGCGACCTGTTCCTTGACCGCCGGACGAACGTCGGTCGCCGTGACGATCGCCCCCAGCCGCCGCGCCGTGGCGATCGCCTGCAGGCCGGCGACGCCGACGCCCATGATGAACACTTTCGCCGCCGGCACCGTGCCGGCCGCCGTCATCATCATCGGCAGCGCCCGGTCGTATTCGGCGGCTCCGTCGATCACCGCCTGGTAGCCCGCAAGGTTCGCCTGCGAGGACAGAACGTCCATCACCTGCGCACGGGTGATGCGCGGCATCAGTTCCATCGCAAATCCGGTCACGCCCGCCCGCGCCATGTCGGCAAGGGCTGCGTCGTTGCCATAGGGATCCATGATCGCCAGCACCGCGGCGCCGGGCTTGTAGCCCTTGAGCTCGGCGTCGGTCGGCCGGCGCACCTTCAGCACGACATCGGCCCGTCCGGCATCGGAGGCCTTGCCGATCACCGCGCCCGCCGCCGCGAAATCCGCATCGATGATGCGCGACGACAGGCCGGCGCCCGCCTCCACCACAACCTCGAACCCAAGCCCGACGAGACGCTTCACCGTATCGGGCGACGCCGCGACCCGGGGTTCGCCCGAGCCGCCCTCGGCGGGAATGAAGATGATCTGTTTCACGCTTGGCTACTCCTCCCCCGGCACGCGGTGCATCTGCGCGCCTGCCGTATCGTTCAGATCTTTCCTACAATCCACAAAATGGGCAACTTGTCCACATATTTGACTGAGGGTACTTGTCCGACAATTGCCGATGCCATATCGATGGCCAAACCGCGGTTTTGGGAGGTGTAAATGTCCAAGATCAATGGCGCGAAGCGGCTGCGCTCGCGCGAGTGGTTCGACAATCCGGACAATCCCGGCATGACGGCGCTCTACCTCGAACGCTATCTGAACTATGGGCTGACCCGCGAAGAACTGCAGTCCGGAAAGCCGCTGATCGGCATCGCCCAGACGGGCTCGGACCTGTCACCGTGCAACCGGCATCATATCGAGCTCGCCAAGCGCGTGCGCGACGGCATTGTGGCCGCTGGCGGCGTACCGCTGGAATTCCCGGTCCACCCGATCCAAGAGACAGGCAAGCGGCCCACCGCCGCGCTCGACCGCAACCTCGCCTATCTCGCTCTCGTCGAGTTGCTTTATGGCTACCCGCTGGATGGCGTCGTGCTGACCATCGGCTGCGACAAGACCACACCGGCGCTGCTGATGGCCGCGGCCACCGTCAACATTCCAGCCATAGCGCTGTCCGTCGGCCCGATGCTGAACGGCTGGCACAAGGGTGAACGCACCGGCTCCGGCACGGTCGTGTGGAACTCACGCGAAAGGTTGGCGGCAGGAGAGATCGACTACGACCAGTTCATGGACATCGTCGCCTCATCGGCGCCGTCCGTCGGCTACTGCAACACGATGGGCACGGCGACGACGATGAACTCGCTGGCCGAGGCGCTCGGCATGCAGTTGCCGGGCTCCGCCGCCATTCCAGCACCCTATCGCGAGCGCGGCCAGATCGCCTACCAAACCGGCAAGCGCATCGTCGACATGGTGCGCGAGGACTTGAAACCCTCCGACATCATGACGCGGGAAACCTTCGAGAACGCCATCGTCGTCAATTCTGCCATCGGCGGCTCGACCAATGCGCCGATCCACCTCAACGCCATCGCGCGGCATCTCGGCGTGTCGCTGACCGTCGATGACTGGCAGAAGGTCGGTCACCACGTTCCGCTGATCGTAAATCTACAGCCGGCCGGTGAATATCTCGGCGAGGACTATCATCATGCGGGCGGTGTGCCGGCCGTGGTGGCAGAGCTGATGAAGGCTGGCTTGCTGCCGCACCCTGGAGCCATGACCGCCAACGGCCGCACGATCGGCGACAATTGCGCCGCGGCGGAGAATCTCGACGGCAAGGTCATCCGTACCGTGGCCAATCCGCTCAGGAAGGATGCCGGCTTCATCAACCTGAAAGGCAATCTGTTCGATTCCGCAATCATGAAGACGTCGGTCATCTCGCCGGAATTTCGCGACCGCTATCTGTCAAATCCGCGAGACCCCGATGCCTTCGAGGGCGTCGCCGTCGTCTTCGACGGTCCAGAAGACTACCACCGTCGCATTGAGGATCCATCACTCGGCCTGAACGAGAATACCATCCTGTTCATGCGCGGAGCAGGCCCAGTCGGTTATCCGGGCGGCGCCGAAGTCGTGAACATGCAGCCGCCGGCCTACCTGCTGAAGGCGGGCATCCACTCGCTGCCCTGCATCGGCGATGGCCGCCAGTCCGGCACTTCCGGCTCTCCATCGATCCTCAACGCCTCGCCCGAGGCGGCCGTCGGCGGTGGCCTTGCGCTGCTGCGTACGGGTGACCGGGTACGCATCGACCTGCGCAAGGGGACCGCCGACATCCTCGTGTCTGACGACGAGATCAAGCGCCGTCGCGTCGACCTGCAAAACGAGGGCGGCTATGCATATCCGAAGCATCAGACACCCTGGCAGGAGATCCAGCGGTCAATGGTTGACCAGTTGTCCGAGGGAATGGTTCTGAAGACGGCGGTGAAGTACCAGAACATCGCCGTCACCAGCGGCGTGCCGCGCGACAATCATTAGGACAGTTCCTACTTGGGGCCGAATTGCTCGACAGGCAGGAAATATTGGCGCCGCCATCCTCTGCAAGTGCCGTGCAGACAGCGCCCCGCACTAACGTTCATGCCGGGTAATCGCCATCGAAATACAACCCCGTGTCACGGCCTCGTCGGCCTTGCCGGGCATTCGCCTCGAGAAGCTGATGTCTGTCGAAATCGAATCGAAGCCGAGGTCAATTGCCGACAGCTTCTGCAACTCCGCCGCCAGGTTGGTCGTCCCAGTCTGCGTTCAAGATCGGTGCCCGATGGGCGAAGAACTGTGATTGATCTGGAATACGGGCCTGAAGATGCGCTATGATTTGTTTTCACACGGCAACGGAACTCTGGATCCTGTGCCGGCTTTCAGCTCCAAGGTTTGACCGGAATGGCTTCTCCTTTCGCCGCGGCGATCCGCGGCATGGATGACTGGATCGCGGGACCGGCCTCCCTGCTGGATGAACTCGCGCGCGTCAAATCCAGCAGCCGCGTGGTCGCGCGGGTCGCGGACGACGGGAGCGCGCTTGAAATCGCGCCGGCGACCAGCCGAAAGCCGGCAGCACCCCTGTTGATACCGATTTCTCCAGAAGAGCAGACGCCGGCCGCATTGCGTACCGCGGTGAATGGAAAGGTGGTCCATCTCGACATCCCGGCAAGCTGGGTGATCGCGCGCCGGATCGAACTGCCGATTGAGGCTGCCAGCCACGTCGAGGGCATCGTTACGTCGCGGATGGGCGCGCTTTCGCCATTGCCTGCTTCCGATATCCATTTCGGCCACAGCGTCCTCGGGATCAGCCGTGAGACGCGGCAGATCACCGTCGCCGTCGCGATCGTTGCGAGGTCGCGTGTCGCTGCCGCCTTGGCCTGCCTGAATGCGGCCGAGGCCCGCCAGGTCGTGATCTCGGCGCCGTTTCCGGAAGGCGATGCCGTGAAAGTATTGACACAGCGGCAACGGGTCGCCGGCACGCGTGGCCGAATAAAGCTTGTCCTAGCCGGAGTTCTCGGCGCCAGCCTGGCCGCTGCCGTCACGGCTTTGGCAGCGCGGCCGATGATCCAGAACAGCTATGCCGAGCGCCGAGCCGCAGTCGAGATCCGGGCCGAGAAGGCGCGCCAGGCAATCGCGCTGGCGGCGACTCCGGACAAGGCTGAAACAGCGCCGGAGCAGGAGGCGCTGAACATAAAGGACGATGCAATCAGCGCGCTGGGAGCGTTGGACGATCTGGCGGCGGCTTTGCCGACTCATTCCTACGCCAGCGAGGTCTCCTTCGCCGATGGCCGCATGCGCCTCTCTGGCCGAACAATGGATGTGCCCGAAGTCCTGACCGCGCTGGAATCGTCGGGCCGCTTCGAAGACAGCAAGCTGGTCGGCTCGGCCCTGCGGAGCGAGGATGGCCTTACATCAGAGTTCGAGGTCGACACCCGCCCGCTCATCCGCACGGGGGGGGGGCTGCGATGAGGACGACGACACCCCTGTGGCGCGACACGCGGCTTCAGTCCCTGGCCGTCATGGCCCTGCTGGTCGTCGGAGCTCTCGTACTTGTCGGCGATACGCTGCTGTCCTGGCGCGCGGACGCCAGCGCGCTGGCGCTCTACGAGGAACGTACCACCTTGCTTGAAGGCAAGGCATCCGTTTCCCCGGCCCCCCAGGGCGAGAATCAGGCTCTGGATCCCGGCGAGGGGCAGATTCTTCTCGATGCGCAAACCAGCGGGCTCGTCTCGGCCGAGTTCCAGCGTCTGCTCTCCAGCCGCGTGGAACGCGTGGGGGCCGTCATCCGGCGCGTCGACGTTCCACCAGACGGTCAGCTCGCCAGCCTAGACGATCCTCAACTTCAGTCTTTGGAACGCATTCGTTTGACCGCCGATGTCGAGGTCATGGAGCAATCGCTGCCCGATCTCATGTATGCGATCGAGGCAGGGTCGCCGGTCATGGTCGTCGACAGCTTCAGACTTCGGTTGAACCGAAAGATCGATATGATGGGGGGAGAGCTGACTTCGAGTTCCATGGATCGGCCGCTGTCGCTGAGCGTCACGCTGTCGGCCTTCCGGGAGAAGGGACCGCGGTCATGAGGACCATGCAGCGCGCGGCCCTGATGCTCGCAGCCATCGCGGCCTCTTCGAGCCTGTCCTTCGGCACTGAAAAGCTGTCCGTCAGGGAGCGTCCGCTGAGTGACTATTCGGCGCTTCGGGATCGGCCCCTGTTTTCGCCGGACCGGACTGCCCCTGTTACGTTCGTCGCCGCCGAGCCGGAACCCGTTGTCGTGCAGCCCGAGCCGGAACCCGAACCGCCGCCGCCCGCTGCTGCGCCGGATTGGCAATTGGTTGGCATCGTACGGTCGGAAAAGCTCAACAGCGCGACCTTCACCGCCCCGACCGAGGTGGCGGCCTTCACGCTGCGCACGGGAGAGAGCCGGGAAGGCTGGACGCTCAAGGTCGTCGGCCAGTTTGAAGTCAACCTCGATGGAGCGGGAGGACGGGCCTCGCTGCGCTTTTCGGATGAGCCGGGCGGTGAACAAATGTTTCCGCCGGAGGGGCCGCCGCCCACGCTTTCCGGGGGCTGATCCATGGGCTCCACGGCATTCGCATACAAGGCTTTGAATGGCGAGGGTCGTATCGAACTCGGACGGATCGATGCGTCCGATTCCGACGATGCCGTCCAGAAGCTCGGGGCGCGCGGGCTGATCCCGGTAAGTGTCGAACAGAGCGGGCAGCCTGCATCGCGCGCACCGCTGTTTTCGACCCGGATACCGGCGGCGCAGGTCACGCGGCTGCTCTCCGACCTGTCGATCATGCTGAATGCGGGGATCCGGATCGACGAAGCGCTGGCGATCATGGAAAAGGAATTCGACAGCGGCAGGCTTCAGCCCGTTGTTGCCGGCATTCGCACCGACCTGGCGTCGGGCAAGTCATTCTCCAGCGCGCTGGAAGCCTGGCCTGCTCTGTTCCCGGCGTTCCAGGTCGCCATGGTTCGTGTCGCGGAGACCTCCGGAAAATTGCCCGCCCTCCTGTCGCGCATCGTGCAGGAGCGCCAGAATTTCGAGGCATTGCAGGCCAAAGTCAGCGAGGCGCTGCGGTATCCGGCAGTCCTGTTTGCCGGCACGATCTGCGTACTGGTCTTCTTCTTGGTGGGGGTCGTCCCTCAGTTCGAACCGATGATCATGCAGAGCGGCAAGAAGGACACGCTGATGGTGGTGATGTTCTCGGTCTCGAATTTCCTGCGCGCCTACGGGCTGGTCCTTTTGCTTGCCGCCTCGATACTCGTATTGCTGGGATTCGTGGCGGCGCGGCGGGGCCTTCTCTCCGCATGGCTATGGGGTTTCGCCAAAAAACTTCCGCTGTTGTCGGAGATACCGGGCAGCTATCGGACTGGGCGCTTCGCCCGCCTGCTGGGCATCATGGTCGAAACGGGCGTGGCGGTTCCTGTGGCTTTCAAGCTCATCAGCGACACCATCGATCATGGCGAGGCCGCCCGGGCGCGCGCTCAGCAGGCATCCGACGCGCTGAGGCAGGGGAACAGGCTTGGCCATGCGCTCGAGATACTTCAGCTTCCCCCGCTGGCCGTGCGCATGTTGAGGCTCGGCGAGCAAAGTGGCGAACTTGCGGGGCTGGCCTATCGTGTCGCCGACTTCTATGAAGTGCGGCTGGAGCGTTCGCTGTCCCGCATCGTCGGGCTCGTCGGGCCCGCGGCGGTGGCAACCATCAGTATCTTGATCGGTGGTATGATCGTGTCGATCATGTCCACCCTTATGTCCTTCAACGATATGGTCCGATAGGAGCCTGTTTGCATGAACATACATCTCTCAGTTGGTCCCCATCTCATGCAGCGCAAGCGTGCCCGGCGCCGCAGGGCGGGCTTTACGTTGATCGAGATGCTGGTCGTGCTGGCCATCATCGGCCTGATCTCGGCGCTCGTCGGTCCTCGTGTTCTCGCGCAGTTGTCCGACTCGCGCGAGCGCGCGGCCAAGCTTCAGATCGAGGCGTTTTCCAGCGCGCTCGACATCTTCTACATCGATGTCGGCCGTTATCCGGTGCAGGCCGAGGGCCTGGGAGCCCTGGCGCGCAAGCCCTCGACCGTCCAGGTCTGGAACGGGCCATACCTTCGCGGTGAGAACGTTCCGCTCGATCCGTGGGGCAATGAATACAAATACGCGAGCGACGGAAAGACGTTCAACATCACCAGCGACGGGCCCGGTGGGCGCGGCTCCAATGTGTCCGCCCAGCCGTAAGGGCAACAGCAACCGCAAAAGGGCGCAGCGCGGTGTCGTGCTGCTCGACGTGATCGCGGCGCTTGCGATCGTCGCCCTCGCGGCCTTCGTGCTGATGCCGCGCCCGCGTTCCAGCATCGGGGCTGCCGAGCTTACCGCCGAGGCGGTTCGCGTCAGCGGGGAATTCCGCAAGAGCAGGGCGAAGGCGCTGATCACGGGCAGCGTCGCCGACGTGACAGTCGATCCGGGAAACAAGCGCATCCAGGTGGACGGCGCCAGTCCGATCTCGATCAGGGACGGGGTGACTATCAACTGGGTCACGTCGGACCGGTGTCCCATGCGAGGCGGAGCCAGAGCCTTGCGCTTCCTTGCCGACGGACGCTCCTGCGGGGGCGTCATGACACTGTCGGCCAGCGGCCGGGAGATCGAACTGCGCGTCGACTGGTTGACCGGCCGCGTGGAAATGAGCCCGAAATGACAGCGCGGAGCAGACGCGGCTTCACGCTGATCGAGGTTCTGGCCTCGCTTGCCGTCGCCGTGCTGCTGATGATTCCGATCGCGCGCATGATCACGGGCACAGCAGGTACGTTCGCGGGTCTGGAACGATCGACCGAACGCCGTGTCGGCATGCAGGCCGCCATGGCGGCAGCGATGACTTTGACCCCGTTGCGAAAAGGCCGGAGCGTGATCGGAGATTTCACGGTCATCGTGGAACCACACCGCTTCGAACGCGGCTCTGCGCTGGCTCAGGCCGGATGGCAGCTTTACTCCGTCACCGTTCGCAGCACCGACGGATCGGATGACGACGTGATACAGACCGTGCGCCTCGGCAAGCTGCAATGACGAGGAGGCGCAAGGCTCGGGCCGGCTTCACGCTGATCGAGGCATTGGCTTCGCTGGTGCTTGCGACGATGCTGTTTGGTGGGCTGGCGCTCTACACCGGAACCTGGCTGCGCCAATGGCAGGGGATGATCGCCAGAGGCGGTCAGGAGGACACGGTGGCGGTAATTCTCGATCGGATGGTCGAGGATCTTGAGGCGGCCCAGCCCGGCTATTCCAGAACGGAAGGCGCCGCTGCGGTCCGCTTCACCGGCCATGCCGGCGAGGTCACCTTCGTGCGCCCGGCACTCGGCTACGAGCCGCGTGCTGGACTTGACGACATCACCTATTCGATGGGTCGGGCTGGAGCCGACGCGGCGCTCGTTCGTGGCCGCCGCGATCACATGATGGGGGGCGGCGGCGAGGATCTTCCGCTGATGCGCGGCGATCTGAAGCTTTCGTTCAGCTATGCCGGGCCGGACGGCGCGCTCAGCCCCGAATGGACGAGCACCAGCCGCATGCCGTCCCTCGTCCGCATCGAGATATCCGGCAGTTCTCCGCGCCCCTGGCGGCAATGGGCCTATGCGCGGCTGCGCGTCGAACTGCCCGCGCGTTGCGGCGCCGCTCAAGCGCTCGAAAACTGTCTGCAGCGCTACAGCATCGGCTCCTGAACTCCCCAGGGCAGCACCACGGCAGAGGGTCGGCAAGAACCTCCTCGTCCGGGGCGTGAAGCAGATGTTTAACGAGACCGACGGCCGTGATCTCCACAGCAATATCCTTGGCGATCGCTGCCAGGCGGACATGGGGAACACCGTAACCATCCGGCGTAGGACCCCACCCGCCCGCTCTGGCCACGCATGATTCCGACGATCTCGTCGCGCAGGTGCGCGAGATCCATCCGGATCAGCCGCGCATAGCGAATCACGCAATGGCCGACGGCATTGGGCTCCTGGCTCCGGTTGGTGCAAACGAACAGTGGCGTGCCGAAGGTCGTCTCGATACCCGAAATCCCACGATCGCGCCCGGTTGCGTCAACGCGCCTGCTGCGAGGACTTCAGGAGCGAGCCGAACTCGCCCAGCGCGACGGGAGCCGCAGCTGTTTCAGGCGGAGCCTGGAAATGATCGAGTGGAGCGGTGGAGACATGCCTGGGTTGCGTAAACGTTATACCGAGATCACATCTTCTCAGTTGTCGCACAAGCGAATGCTGCAATAGTGCGGTCGGCCAAGTCTCTACGGCGATCACGATTAATAAGTTTGCTGTCAGGCCGAGATCCACACAATCCCGAATGCGCTGGCCCGAATGCGCTGGTTTAAAAATATCAGGAGGAGAACGTAATGAAAGTCAGCCGACGCTCATTGTTGAAGGCCGGTGCCGGAATCGCCGCCGCAGGGGTGGCCAGCAGCATTTTGCAGCCGAGCATTGCGAATGCCGCGGACCCGCGCGTGGCCGATATCATCGTTGTGGGTTGTGGCTCGGCCGGCCTCGGTGCCGCAGTCGCCGCTGCGGAGGCGGGCGCGTCGGTTATCGTTCTCGAGGCCCAGCCCCACATCGGGGGACGTGGCATCGTCAGCTCGGGCAACATTCCCCTGGGCGGCGGAACCCCTGCCCAGCTGGCGAACGGCATCGCCGACTCGCCGGATCTCCTGTTTCGCGACCTGACCGACTGGTCCGTCACCCTGTCGAACGGCTATTCGAGCTACCGCTACAACGATCGCGAGCTCATCCGAGCCTTCGCGGACATCAACGTCGACATGTACAACTTCCTGGTCCGCCACGGCGTCGTGTGGACGACCCAGAGGCCCGACAATGTCGGCGGCAACGAGGTCGGCAACTCGGTGAACCGTATGATGCATACGGCTATCAGGAACTATGTCTCGGTCCGCACAGGCTTGACGGCGAGCCCCAATACTTCTCAGGGGCCCGGCTTCATCCGTCCGCTGGAGGCCGCGGCAGTGGCGCGTGGCGTGAAGATCCTGCTGAACTACCGTTTGGAGTCGCTGCTCCGGACGAACGCGGGCGTGGTCGGGGTGGTCGCCTCCAATCAGGGCCGCCTCATCAATATGCAGGCCCGCAAGGGTGTCATCATCGCGAGCGGCGGCGGAAACGGCAATGTGGAATACCGCCGGCAGTTCGACCCCCGGCTCACCGCGGAGTACTGCGGCGTCGCCGGCGAGCCCTATTCCTTCCAGGACGCCAGCGGCATCCTCGCGGGACTGAATGTCGGCGCGTCCCTCGCGGGCACGTACAACCAGACCGCAGAGTTCGGCACCAACATCACCAAGCCGACCGCCATCGGAACGCGGTACAATTACTCGTTCCTGCAGTGGGGACCCCAGAGCCCTGTCTTCCATCTTGCGAAGGCTTCGGGACTGTCCGGCGTCAACAATCAGAACGTTATCCATGTCAACATGCTCGGGAAGCGGTTCTTCGACGAAACGGGGGGGCAATTCCCGACAAACAGTGCTGGCTCGGTCAACCCGTACGTTCAGGGCAGCTACCTGAACGCCAAGAACATCACATACAACCCGCAAAACTGGATCAACGCCGCTCTGGCTGGAATCGGCGACGGCAAAAATGGCGGTGGCCCGATCTGGGCCATCTTCGATGCGGACGCCGTGGCCCGCCAGAGATGGACCGTGGCGCCGCCCTTCGTCGATCCTGACGGCTTCTTCTTCCAGGCAAACACGCTGGAGGAACTCGCACAGAAGATCGTCATGCAGCATCAGCGGGTTCCCATGCCGCCAGAAAACCTGGTCGCCACAGTGGCGCGGTACAACAGCTTTGTTGGGGGTGTCGACGCCGACTTCGGCAAACCGTCACCGCAATACAGGATCCAGAAGGCGCCCTTCTATGCTGCCTGGTCGACGCCGGTCATCCACGACGCCCGGTCGGGCCTGCGCATCAACGGCTCAAGCCAGGTTCTCGACTTTGCCGGCAAGGCAATTCCCGGCCTCTACTGCGCCGGCGAAGCTGCCGGCGGATTCAGTCAGCATGGAAACGGTCGAGCTCTCTCTCAGGGCATCATCGCAGCAAGGCACGCAGCCGTTCGTTCGCTTTAGGACCGCAGCTCTCAACAAGAGTCCCGCCAAGCCTCCCGGTCCGGCGGGACTATCTGTTTCTGGGACCCGAGGCCAGGGATTCCAGCACCGGCGGCATGGGACCGGCCGTCAGCGTCGCCCAATCATACCAGCGGCGGTAGACTTTGACCGCCATCGGCATCGGAACGCCAACGCCGCCAAGCGCGCGGGGGCGGATGGCGTTCGCACTGTCGAGAAGCTGGAGCCCAGTCCGAAAGCCGGACGGCAAACACCCGGCCGGCGGTCATGACGTGTCGATGCGTCCCGTGCCGCGAAAGGCCGTTGCGCGCCGCGCCTGCCTTGCGTGGCTCTGCCAGGCAATCGCCGGCACGCTTTGCGCAAGAGGCCGATCCGGCCCGCCGCGAAACGGTCGCCGCCCGGCGGCAGAACCCTGCAAGTCCGCCGTGATGATGGCGGCCAGCACGCGAAAACAGAGAGCAAGGCGCAACGCTTCGGCGCAGCCGTCGCCATCTGGTCCGCAAACCGTAGCCGGAGGCAGCGCGAGCGCGCCGCCCGCCTGTTCCATGGCAAATGCCCGCGCCACGGCCTCGGACGGCCGTAGCAGCGATAGGACAAGGACCCGAACCCGGAACGGCACGATGAAAAGGAGCTCGGCCAGAACGGCCAGGCAAAGCAGCGTCGCCGCGATGCCCTTCAGTTCCTGCTGCTCCTCCTCGTATTCCGCCCTGCCCATTCCAGCCTCCGTCGGAAGGCATAATAGCAGAGCGGCCGGAATGAGCAAGGAAATTTTTCCTATATCCACTTCTTCGGCACCGCATCGTGTCAGCGTGGAACACCCGGCGGCGGTCAAATTTAAACGCCGTTGATGGTGTGGAACGACCCCTTCTCTGCGGCATCATGTGCCAAAGGAGGGGCGAGTCGCCTCTCGATAGAGAAAGGAGCGTTCCATGAAAGAGATTAGCACGATCGGACTGGACTTGGCGAAGTCGCTCTTCCAAGTCCACGGTGTCGCAAGCGAGGGGCAGGTTGTTGTCCGCCGGCAGTTGCGACGTGGAGAGGTGCTGAGCTTCTTTGGCAAGCTCGCACCCTGCCTGGTCGGCATGGAGGCATGTGGCGGGACGCATTACTGGGCGCGTGAGATCGCCGCTCTCGGCCATGAGGTGCGGCTGATCCCGCCGGCTTACGTCAAGCCTTATGTGAAGCGCGGCAAGACCGACGCGGCGGATGCCGAGGCCATCTGCGAGGCGGTGACGCGGCCGACGATGCGGTTCGCTCCGGTCAAGAGTGCCGACAGCCAAGCCAGTGCGATGGTGCTGAAGACGCGCGATCTGCTGGTGCGCCAGCGCTCACAGACCATCAATGCGCTTCGCGCCCACCTTGGCGAACTGGGCATCGTGGCCGGGACAGGGGTGGCAAAGGTCGCCGGTCTCATCGCGATCGTGCGCGATCACGAGGATGCCAGGCTGCCGGCGGCGGCGCGGTTTGCGCTGAAAGCTCTGGCCGACCATATCGACAGGCTGACGAACGAGGTCGAGGCGCTGGAGCGTCAGCTCGTCGCCGAAGTCCGCCGCGACGACGGGATGCGTCACCTGACCACCATCCCCGACGTCGGGCCGATCACGGCGGCCGCCGTCAAGGCGCTCGTGCCCGACATTGCCGGCTTCGCGTCCGCGCGGCACTTCGCCGCCTGGCTGGGGCTGACGCCGAAGCCGCATTCGAGCGGCGGCAAGGAGCGGCTCGGCGCGATCTCGAAGGGCGAGATCACGCCGACCTTGCGGCCATCGTCGAGGATGAGGATCTCGCCCGGCCCACTTCGCTGCCGGTGCCGGCGGTCGTCGGAATGGCGATGACGGGGGCCGTGCGGCAGGTAATGCGATCGGCCCTGCCTTCGATCACGGCAAAGCTTTGCAGCGGGCCGTCTTGTGTCGCGCAGACGGCGACGCCCTTGGCGAGATCGATGGACGAGCCGCCGCCCACGGCGACGATGCCATCGCAATCGCCCTCCTTGTACGCGCGCACCGCCTCGCGCACAGCAGCCTCGTTCGGGTTCGGCGGAGTGCCGTCATAGAGAGCAACGGTGCCCGCGTGAGCGATCGCGTCCAGGACGGTGTCGATGATGTCGGCCGCCTTCACGCCCCGGTCCGTCACGATCAGCGGACGGCGGATGCCGACCCGTTCGCACTGCTGCCTGAGCAGGCTGATGGCGCCGAACTCGAACTGGATCTGGGTGATGTAGTTGATGAGAGTCTTGGCAATGAGCGATGGTTACAGCACACGAGCCGGCCGAGATTACCGCCACAGGGCCGTTTCCGATGCTTTTTCTTCAGGGCGACGGCGACGCCTTGGCGGATACAGCGCTGACCCGCGCGGTCGCGCCGACCTGATGCTCAGGACTGGCGATGGACCAATTCGTCGATCAGCAGTTTGGCGGCGGGCGGGACCCACGCCCCCTTGCGGGTGACGAGCTCATAGGCCTCGCTTCGCGACGCCAGGGCCAGCGGCAGGATGCGCGTCATCTGCCGGTGCGCGAAGAACTGCGCGACTTCGATCGACACCAGGGCGACGAAGGACGGGTTTGCCTGCAACAGCGCCAGCGTCGCAAAAGCGGAGGTCGTCTCGAGCAGGTGCTCCGGGAACCGGATCCCGCAATCGCGATATTCGCGTTCGAGCAAGAGCCGCATCGGCATGTTCGCGCGGTATACCACCCATCGGTATGGCGCCAGCTCCTGCAGGGTGAGCTTCGTCGCGTGCTGCAGCGGATGGCCCACGTTCGAGATCACCGCGAGCGTTTCGTCCTGGAGCTTCACGCTGTCGTAGACCTGCGGCGCCTGGCTGATGGTCGTACGGCAGATCGCCAGGTCGAGTCGCCCGGCGTCGAGTTGGGCCAGCAGGGCGGCGCTGGTGTCCTCGACGATCTCGACGGACAAGTCGGCCTGCCGCGCAACGAGCGCGGAGATGGCATCGGTGAGCAGCGGCACCGCGCCCATGATGACGCCGGCCGCCACCCGCCCGCCCTGGCCACGCATGATTCCGACGATCTCGTCGCGCAGATGCGCGAGATCCGTCTGGATCAGGCGCGCATAGCGGATCACGCAATGGCCGACGGCATTGGGCTCCAGGCCCCGGTTGGTGCGAACGAACAGCGGCGTGCCGAAGGTCGTCTCGATTTCCTGCAATGCCTTGCTCGCGCCCGGTTGCGTCAACGCGACCTGCTGCGAGGCCTTCAGGAGCGAGCCGTGCTCGCCCAGCGCCACGAGGAGCCGCAGCTGTTTCAGGTGGAGCCTGGAAATGATGGAGTGGAGCGGTGGGGTCATGCCTGGATTGCGTAAACGTTATACCGAGATCACATCGACCGCAAGGATTTCAAATGAAGATCATTGGCGGTCCTCCGCCAGATTGGGTCCCACACTACAGAGAGATCACGGCTGCTGCCGATAAGGCCAAGACAGCCATAACCACCTAGAGTCTGTTATGAAGCTGCGGCAAGAGCCGCGACTTGCTTGATCATGAGACAAGCGAAATCGACGACATGTAGTCCTGCGAGAGTGTGGGGATATCGTTCGTAATCTTTGACGAGCCTGCGGAATTTCGTGGCCCATGCGAAGGATCGCTCGACGACCCAGCGTCGTGGCAGGAGAACGAACCCTCGCTTTTGCCTCGGGCAGTTTGACGACTTCAAGGGTGATGCCGTGCCGTTTGGCGGCCTGCGCGGCGTCAGATACGGCGCAACCAGCGACCATTCTTCATCAGACACATCGGATGGATACGGCTTGCGGCAAGCGCTCATGCACAACCGTTTGAATCTTATCCATTCTTATGTCCATAACAAACTCTAGCATTACAGTCGTAATTTTCTTGCGTGAATAGGCGACGTCTGAATCACTTGGCCACCATGATTCGGAGGATCGTGGAGGGCGCAGGCATTGATCGAGACGACATTGGAGCTTTGGGCGGGGTCGCTGCGGCGGGCGAAGGAACGGTTGAGTCCGTTGTTTCGCAGCAAAGCGACGGTGGCCTCGGCGGAAGCCTTCATTGACGGTTTGCTTGAGCCGCGCAAGACCGGGTGGACGCGAGCGGAAGCGGTGGGGGACAAAGGCCCTTGGCGCCAACAGGATTTGCTCTATCGCAGCCGGTAGGATGCGGACGCGCTACGGGATGTGGTGCGCGAATATGGGTTGGAGACGTTGGCGGACGACCAAGCCGTGCTGGTAATCGACGGTCCGCAGGACGGCTTTCTGAAGCAGGGCAAGAAGTCGTGCGGCGTGGCGCGCCAATATACCGGTTCGGCGGGCAAGATCACCAATTGCCAGATCGGCGTGTTCGCCACCTATGCCTCGCGCCATGGGCATGCCTTCATCGATCGGGCTCTTTATCTGCCCAAGGCCTGGACGGACGATGCGGCAAGGCTGAAGGCAGCTCATGTCCCGCCGGACACGAAGTTTGCGACCAAGCCGCAATTGGCACTGGCGATGATCGAGCGTGCCCTGGGCGCCAAGGTTCCCTTTGCCTGGGTGGCGGCGGACAGTGTCTATGGCACGGGGCAGATCGAGGCGGCCCTGCGGCGCGCCGGCAAGGGTCATGTGCTCGGCGTCAGCTCCGACCATCTCTTCAATTCCTGGGGGGACAAGCCCCCAATTGGCGGAAGTGCCGAACGGATCGCGCGAGACCTGCCGCCGTCTCAATGGCGGCGTCCGTCGGCGGGCGATGGCAGATCGTGTCTCAGGGAGTGGTGTAGCTGACGGTGTTGGTCAGCGTTTTGCCGGCAGGTGCCGGGCTTGTCAGCGTGCCATTGCGGGCAGCATGACGATGGGATTATCGCTCAGCGTGGCGATGGTTCCCAGCGTCATTCTCACCCCAATCGCGTTCCCAGTAGCCGTTGCGCTGCGCCAGACGCAGCGGCGACTTCTCGCCATAAGCCGCACCGGCCGCCGCTCCCACCTCCAGCTCCATCAGCCGCTCGGCCGCAAAGCCGATCATCTCACGCAGCAAATCCGCGTCGGGGCTCTTCTCCACCAGCGCCCGCAGGTACATCATGTCGTCGCTCATCGATCCTTCTCCGAAGCAAGGTTGGTCTTCGCAACACGACCCTACCGGCGAAACTCGATGACCGCCCGCAAGCCGCTCGCTACAGCGCTATTAACGGCGCGCTCCCGAGCGGCTTGCTACTGCCGAGCTACACCACCGCACGGGACGCAACCGCGATGTGATGCGGTATCCCGCCACCAGGCTTCCATTTCTTGGGGAACATCCACTACTTCGTGTGACTCAAGAAGCGCGCGCGTGCTCGCTACCGGACAGGTTGCTCGATCATGTAGGTAGCCGATCAGTAAGTTAGACTTCAGATGGGCGAAGCGACAGGAAGGGGGCCGACAGCGGCCTGTCCGCTCCTGGCCGAGAAACTCAGCAAGCCGCCGTTCGGATGGCGTGCCGAAAACGGACTGGCAGCATCTGCCTGCTAGGCTGTGTGGACGAATTTGATCAAGCATAGTCCAGCAGCGAAGCTGACGATTGATCGATAGTTGCGTTCGGTTTTCTCACATCGCAGGGCGACGCGCTTGAAGCGTTTGACGAGGCCGATGCCCTGTTCGATACGGGCTCGCGCCTTGTAGAGCACCTTGGCGAAGTAGGCGGGCCTGTCCTTCTCGTTGCTCTTGTGCGGGATGACCGGGGCTATGCCTCTGGCTCTCGCGGCGGCGCGGTTGGCTTTGCTGGAATAGCCCTTGTCGCCGATGGCGGCGCGCGGCGTGATGTCGGGTCCGATGTCGAGCAGGATGGGGAAATGGGGCGCATCCGCCTTCTCGCCTCCGGTCAGGTCGAAACCGATCATGGCTCCCGATGCATCTGATTTGGCATGGATTTTCGTCGTGAACCCGCCTCTGGAACGACCGAGCGCCTGACCTTCCTGCCCCCCTTTGCGCCGGCCGCCGAGACATGGGCGCGCACCACGGTGGAATCGAACATCTGGATGAGATGCGCCGATGCGCTCATCGAAGCCAGCGTGTCGAAGAAGGCCTCGAACACGCCCGCCTTGCTCAACCGGTCGAAGCGTTTCCACACCGAGTTCCAATGGCCGAACCGATCCGGCAGCGCCCGCCAGCGCACGTTCTCAAGCGTGAAGAAGTGTATCGCCTCCAGGAAAAGCCGGTCGTTCGACGCCGTGCGTCCACGCCGCGGCAGGCAGGCCCGAAATACTTCCAACGTGTGATCCCAATCTGCTTCGTCCATCCGCGTTGACATGGTTTCCGATCTCCGAATCAATCGGAAACTCATGAATCACAACCGCTTCAACCGAGGAATCCTCAAACTTCAACACGCCGCAATTCGTCCACACGGCCTAACCTTCAAGAACCTGACCTTCCGGTAATTTCAAGCTTCATTTTGGTGCGACCGTCATGCGCTTTACATTTCAACGTATCCAACGCTACCGGTGCTGATCCTTGCCGATCCTGCCATTAACCCTATTTCACTGGCGCGCCGACAAACGCCTTTCCCGGAGCCTTTTCACCGGACTCACGTATCGACAAACCTTTGGTTGCATGTAACCTTTCATATATGGTGCACGGCATGGGGGAAGATGTGACGGCTGTATGAGCGTTCCGGCGACTTCGCATTTGAAGCAGAACCATGCTTCCAACCACCAAAGAGTTCCCACTTAAGATTTAGACGCCCACACTCTCGCACCGCAGCGCAGCGATCCACTGGCGCTTCGATCCAGGCGAAATCGCCAATGCCTGGACTATCCCACGTCTCAGTCCCGCCCTTTGCTTGGTGCCGGCAAACCCGGCGAAAGCGCTGCCGACGACAACGCAACATATGGAAGCATCGCGCTTCCCGATCGAGAGGGAAAATGGAAAAGTATCGGCTTCAGAGGTTGTTTCACCCGGCATCGCAACGCGCTTTGATCGTTGCGATCGATCATGCATTGTTCAACAACTCCGCGTTCCTTCCCGGCATCGAGAATATGAAGGACAGCGTCGCTAAAGTGGTCGAAGCCAGGGCCGACGGCGTCCTTCTGTCCGCGGGTGAAGCGCCACATCTCCAGCGATTGCCCGGCAGGGGCAAGCCGGGGCTCCTGCTGCGCGTCGATCCCGCCAATTTCTACAATAACGTTGCGCCTGTCTCGCGCCTGCATTGCCGGGTCTACGAGAACGCTGTGGAGATCGCGCTACGTATGGATGCAGCATGTATCTTGCTCAATCTCTTGCAGATCGACGACCATCCCGAAATGTTGAACCAATGCGTCGAAAACATCCTTCGGGTGAAGAACGATTGCGATCGGTATGGCATGCCGATGGCGGTCGAGCCGCTGTCTTTCAAGACCAGCAAGGACGGCTATGTCGGCGATGGCAACCCGCAGCGGGTGACGACGCTTGCCCGAATGGCTGCCGAACTCGGCGCCGACCTCATCAAAACCGATGCGACGGAGCCAGAGGAGGAGTTTCATCGCGTGATCGAGGCCGCCTCGGGCGTTCCCGTGACGGTTCGAGGCGGCAGCCGGGCGTCCGATCGGGAGGTTCTGGAGCACACGGAGCGCTTGGTCGCTCAAGGTGTTGCCGGGTTGATCTACGGAAGAAATATCATCCAGCACGAGAATCCTGCCGCCATGACGCACGCACTCCAGGCGGTTTTGCACCATGGCAAGTCCGCCGAAGAAGCGCTGGAACTGCTCAAGGCCGACTGAGATGAAGCAGAGCGACGTCAACCGTCTCTGTCGGGAAGCCGACGCATGTCTTCGGCGGCATGGTTGGGCCCTGCCGCCAAACGCCCAATTCGCCGCGACCGACTTCGGCCTGGGTGACTATCGCGCCGCAGGGCTGGTCGAGGTTCTCCTGGCCAATGAGCCCGAATACTGCGAGAAGATCATGTATGCCGGCGAAAACATGTCGACGCCGGCGCACACCCACGGCAAGAAGAAAGAAGACATCATCTGCCGGTCGGGCGAAATCCGGCTTACCCTTTGGAACGAAAACCCGAGACTCGAACCCGCCTGCGGTTCGGTGTCGGTCCAGATCAATCGGGAAATGCGCACCCTGCAATCGGGCGAGACGTTCACGCTGAAGCCGGGCGAACGCATCACGCTGACGCCGGGGATCTGGCATGAATTCGCGCCGTCTTCCCCGGGCACGCTCATAGGTGAAGTGAGCACGTGGTGTGACGAGGCGACCGACAATTTCTTCGCTGACCCGAAGGTCGACATCTTTCATGCGATCGAGCCGGACGAGCCTGCGGAGTTTGGCAGCTTTTCAGCGGAGATTCCCTCGTGAAGCAGCGTCCAAAGGCTCTTGTTTTCGACATGGATGGGCTTCTGCTTGATACCGAGGGGGTCTACAAGCGCTCCTGGACGGGCGCAGCCGCAGGCCTGGGCTTCGATCTGACGGACGCCCTGTTCCAGCGCCTCATTGGCATCACAATTGCCGACTGCGAGAAGCGGCTGGTTGAGCATTTCGGGTCGACTTTCCCACTTGACCGGTTTCGGAGCGATGCCCGGTCCGGGTACGAAGACATCATCCTCGCCGAAGGGATTCCGCTGAAGCCTGGCGTTCACGTCATTCTTGATTGGGCTCGAGAAGCGGGAATTCCATGCGGCGTCGGCACCTCGACGGTCACCGAGGAGGCGCGCAGTCGGCTGATCCATCACGGCATTCAGGATCGCTTTTCCGTGGTGGTCGGCGGCGATCAGGTGAGCCATGGCAAGCCTGATCCGGAAATCTTCCTGAAGGTTGCGCAAGGGCTGGGACAGGAGCCAGAATACTGCCTAGTCTTGGAAGATGCGCACAGCGGCGTCCGCGCGGCCCGTGCCGGCGGAATGTCGGTCGCCCTGATTCCAGACCTACTGCCCGCGACGGACGAGATCGCCGCCATGACCAGCGGCGTCTTTCCTTCGCTCAATGCGACTGTCGATTGGCTCAAGACGCTTCCCATGAGTTCCTCATGAAACCCGGTCTTATTGGAAGATTGGCTCGCCGCGCTGGTGCCGCATCCGAATCCCTGACCCGCCGTCAGTTCCTGAAGAGCGCGGCCGCGACGAGCGCTGGCCTGATGCTGGGCGGCGGCTTCGCTCAAGCCAGGACAGTCGGGTCGCCGCCTCACGTCATCATTGTCGGCGCGGGCTTTTCCGGCCTCAGTTGCGCCTACAGCCTTCGCAATGCCGGTGCCCGGGTCACGGTACTTGAAGCGCGAAACCGGGTCGGCGGGCGCGTTCTGTCGCTGACGGATTTCATCGACGGTCGCGTGGTCGAAGGCGGCGCCGAACTCATCGGCTCGAACCACGTGACCTGGATGGCCTATGCCCAGCACTTCGGCCTTGAGTTCCGTGATGTCACGGAGCCCGAGAGCGATAAGGCTCCGATCGTCCTCAACGGTAGGACGTATTCGGGCGCTGAACTGCCATCGCTTTGGGACCAGATCGAGCACGCGCTCTCCTTCCTCAATGCGGACGCCCGGAAGGTCGATCTGGATCGGCCGTGGGAAACGCCTGGCGCCGCGCAACTCGACAACACCAGCCTGGCATCGGCATTCGGCGCCTGGGACTTGGACGAGACGGCTCGACATGGCGCCCTCACATTGATGGCCAATGACGATGTTCTTTGGCCGGACCGCTCCAGCTATCTGGCCTCGCTGTCCTGCATCGCCGGCGGCGGATACGAAAAATTCTGGACCGACTCGGAAGTCTTTCGTTGCAGGGGCGGCAACCAGCAGATGGCCTTCAAGCTCGCCGGAGCGATCGGCGAGAACCAGATACGACTGAATGCGCCGATCGCCCGGATCAGGCTCGCCGGCACGGCCGCAGCAGTCGATATGGTCGACAGAACCAGTGTCGAGGGCGATATCGTCGTCCTGACCGTTCCCCCAAGCGCCTGGAACAATTTTACGATCGAGCCCGCCCTGCCGCAAGGATACCAACCCTCCACCGGTCCGGCGATCAAGTATTTGTCGAAGGTTTCGAACGCCTTCTGGGAAAAGCACGGCCTTGTTCCCGGCTCGCTGACGGATACCCCTGTGGGAGAAACCTGGGAAGCCACGGACGGGCAGCGCTCCAGCGGAGACGAGCCGGCCTGTTTCACCGTGTTCTCCGGAGGGCAGGCCGCCCAGAACTGCCTGGATTTTCCGCCGGAGCAGCGCACCCATAAATTTCAGGATCAGATCGAGGCGATCTATCCCGGCTATTCGTCAGCCGTCGAAAAGACCATGTTCATGGGCTGGCCGAACGAAAAATGGACCCAGTGCGGCTATTGCTCGCCAAGGCTCGGCGAGGTCACGTCGATCTATCCCAATCTGGAAAAGGGATTTGAAGACCGACTGTTCTTCGCCGGAGAATACACGAGCCTGCTGTTTACCGGCTACATGGAAGGCGGTCTCCACAGCGGCGCGAAACTGGCGAAGAAGCTGGCCACAACGCTCGGCTTACGCGTCGAGTAACCGTCTCGCGCGCAGGCTGGTGAACAGGACCCCGACCAGCGGTAACATGAGCAGGGGCGCGATCGCCGACGTTGCGATTCCCCAGTGCAAATCATGCATGTCGCCGACGACACCCACGACCCATGGCATCAGAATGCCTCCTGCATTTCCAAAGGCGGCGAGGACGGCAAACATGCTGGCGCCGCCATCGGGGTAGCGATCCGCAGCTACTGCCAGCATTGTCGGCCAGAGGCTGCTGCCTGAAAAACCCGCGGCGATGCAGGCAAGCAGCGCCAGGCTGGGATTCTGCAAGAAGGCCCCGAGCAGAAACAAGATGACGGACGTTGCGGCGCTCACCGCCAGAACCGCGAAAGGGTTTACCTGGTCTTCCAGCATTCCTACGACCATGCGGCCAAGCGCCATCGCGACGGAAAAAAACAGCAGCCCGCTCGCAGCGACCACCGGCGAAAAGCCAAGTGAAATCTCTGCATAGGCCGGTAGCCATTGAGCCATGCCAAGTTCTGTTGCGCCGCCGAGGAAGATTGCCAGCAGTGCTCCCAGGAACCAGGCCCGACGAAGAAGGGCAGTGAAGGGTGTTCGTCCACCCTCCGTGACCAGTGCGGGAAACTGCATCGGCGCGAACGCTGCGATCAGACCGAGAGGAAACAGGATCAGTGCCACGCACGCGATCCGCCAATCGATGTCCAGGGCCAGCGCCGTCATACCGATCAGCACCGTGACCACCGACCCGACGCAAAAATAGGAATGCAGCCAGTTCATCGCCGCCGTTCGTCGTTCGGGATTCAAGGCCGCCACAACTGGGCTCAAAATCATGTCGAGCATTCCCGCTCCAAGACCCAGCATGAAAACTGTGATCAGCAATGCCCCGTAGTCGCCGGCCATCGCTATGCCGGCCAGTCCAGCCACCATCAGGAAGTTTGCGAGCAGAACGAAAGGCTTCGCCCCGAACCGGTCGGCCAGAGGTCCGGTGACGGCAATTCCGGCGACGAGCCCGGCAAATGTGACCGCTCCCAGCCGACCCAGTTCCTCCTGGCTCAAAGGTTGCTGGCCTCCGAACGTCGCGCCGATGTTGGTCAGAAACACGGGCAGGAGATTGACGCCAATGGCTAGGCACATCATCGCCGCATAGCATAAAATGGTTAGCAGCTGGGGCCGAACGTCCCTGGCCATGGTTGTTGCCCCCTACGATGGAATGAAATGACGTTTGGACCCGCAATGGGCTTGTCGCTTGGACGATAGCCGAGCGTCTACTGTGGGTGAAGATGACATGCAACTCAGCGGCTGACCGCCAGGCGAGAAAAACTAAATCCAAGAAGGTGTTATCTGGACTGGGGGCTCCGCCTGCTCGTATCCGGCTGTGCCGGAGCAGCGTCCGCGGCTCGTTAATGAGGTGCAGTCCGCAGCGCCCGCTTTACACTCCAGGATGGACAGAACCGGCCCTGTCGCCTGATCACGAATGCTGATCTTGACCATGTCGAAGCCTCGAAGCTTGCTGTCGATCGCGAGGTCGAACTGGGTGCTGTCTCGAATGCGTCTCTCACGATCGAGGAAGGAGCGGACGGCCCAGATTCGCTTCTGTGTCAGCGGACGCTTGGTTCTTACCTTCTTCCCCGCGTTCCAACGGGCTCGCTCACTGCTTGCATTGAGAGTACCGAAAGTAAGTTCTCCTTGGCCTTCATTGGCCGAAGGACAAATGGTGCGGGGCACTACAGCTCTGAGACCGCTTGCGGAATAGCGGCTTCAGGCAACGACAAAGCGATAGCCGACAAGTCTCTCTTTGTGCCCGCGCAAAGTGGAAATGAAGGCGAGTAGGTTAAGTGACGTCCTTTGGAGATGTCTATTGTGAACCTACCCGAAACGATCGAGCCCGATATGACTGTTGACGAGATCATGCGACGGTGGCCGATGACGATAAGGGTCGTCATGCGCCACCGAATGCTGTGCATCGGTTGTCCGATCGGGATATTCCACACCGTCGTAGACGCGTGCCAGGCTCACCGGATCGACTTAGAATCCTTTTCGGCCGAACTGCTCGATGCCATGCGGCACGATCCGGTTGCCAAGGGTCCTTCCGCGTTCTACGGCGACAATGCCTTTCAACCGGTCAGCCGGACGGCCAAATAGCTAATCCGAAGCAATAGTGCTTGAAACGGCAGTTGAATCTGCGGGGGTCGTCGGCACTACTGCGTGGGCGGAACCTTGCGCCTGTTCTCAGCAACCAGCATCAGCGTGTGCGGGTCGGTCACCGTTACCTTCTGCCTGCTTGAGCGCACGATGCCCTCATCTTCCCAAGCGCTGAGCAGCTGGCTGACGGTGTGAAGGGTCGTTCCAGTCATTTCCGCTATGTCCTGGCGCGTGATCGGAAAGTCGATCTCGATCCCGTCGGCTGTCTTGCGTCCCGACTGGCTGACAATGCGCAGCAGCGCGTGAGCGATCCGCTGCTCTACCTGCTGGGTCGACATCGCCATGACCTGCGCCTGGGTTTCCAGCAGGCGCGCGCCTATGGTCTGGTAGGCGCTGGCTCCAAACCCCGGATAGCGACTGCAGCTCTGGCCAGGCAGAATTTGGCCAGGTGAGCACAACACAATCCACCGCCGCGACCGCTGTCGCCGGGTAGGTGGACCTGCCCATGGCCATGGCGATGCCGAACAGTTCGCCTTCGTTGATGTATCTCGCGATCACCTGATGCCCTTCGGGCGAGGTGCGGACGACCCGGATATGGCCGGAAAGCAGCAGGAAGAACGAATTGGCTTCCTGCTCCTGCGTGAAAATCTCCGAATCCTTCGGGAAGCGGGAGGATCTGGCGCGGGCAAGGATCGCATCGAGATCCTTACCGTCCAGTCCGGCGAATGTCTGCAATCCAGAGATCAGCGTCCGGTCCAGAGCCATCGTCTCTCGCGTCTCGCTTCCGCGATTTTGTCCGCAGTTTGCGCCAGCACAAACTGCCCTACCGAGCCGGAGGCTATCAAGGGGCAACGGCCTTCAAAGCCGCACATCGGAAAGGAAAGAAGATGAAGACGTTGTTTGCAGCCCTGGCGCTTGGCGCGGCCGTAGTGGTGGCGGGGGCAGCAGGGGCTGCCGAGATCGAGGTCGTGATGCTGAACAAGGGCGAGAAGGGCGCGATGGTGTTCCAGCCGGACTTCGTCAAGGCAGCACCGGGCGACACCATCCGCTTCGTGCCGACGGACAAGGGACACAATGTGGAGACGATCAAGGGCATGCTTCCGGAAGGCGTCGAACCCTTCAAGAGCAAGTTCAACGAGGAGTTCACCGTCACGCTCGACAAGGAAGGCGTCTATGGCGTCAAGTGTTCGCCTCATTACGGCATGGGTATGGTCGCGCTGATCGAAGTGGGCCAGCCCGTGAACATCGAGGAAGCGAAGGCGATTAAGCAGACCGGCAAGGCGAAGACCGTGTTCACCGAACTCTTCGGCCAGGTCTTGGCGGCAAACTGAAGCAATTTCCGAAAAGAGCCGGCAAGGAGGCGCGCCGATGGGTAAGGCGTGGCCGGCTCGCCTTTAGCGTTCCAGCCCGGTCGGCGGCAAGAGGGGATGCATCTCGGCAAACCGCTGCAGCCGGTCAAACACCGACGCTGCCGGCAGTTTGTCGCCCTCCAGTTCGGGGGGAACCTTCCAGCCAGGGTCGACGCCCTGCATGTTAGGCAGCTCGTGCGCGATGCCCTTGTGGCAGTCGATGCAGGTCGCCTCGCCGGACAGGAGGTAACGTGTGTGGATCGTCGCGGCCCGCTCCGTCTGTTTCGACAAATCCATGGCCACCGACGAGTGACAGTTGCGGCATTCGAGACTGTCGTTCGCCTTCAGCCGCGCCCACTCGTGTTGTGCCAGTTCCAGCCTGTGGTCTAGGAACTTCCGCCTGGTGTCGATCGTGCCGAAGATCTTGCCCCATACTTCCTTGGATGCCTGCATCTTGCGGGCGATCTTGTCGGTCCACTCGTGCGGCACGTGGCAATCCGGGCATGACGCCCGCACCCCCGAGCGGTTGGAGAAGTGGATGGTGCGTGTGAGTTCCTCGTAGACGTTAGCTTTCATCTCGTGGCACGAAACGCAGAACTGCTCCGTGTTGGTCAGCTCCAGCGCGGTGTTGAACGCGCCCCAGAACATGACGCCGCCGACAAAGCCGCCAAGCGTCAGGAAGCCGAGGCTGAGCGTCGCGGCGGGCGTCGCCAGGATGTTCCAGGCCCACAGGCCAGCGGCCTTCAGCCGTGACCACATTTACTGGTCTCCCGCGTGGCCGACGCCAAGCTGGCTCATGTCGATGAAGGTATTTCCTATCAGCGGAGGTGTGGCGGCCTGCGGCACATGGCAGGCGGTGCAGAAATAACGGCGTGGAGAGACGTCCGCCAGCATCTGCCCCTCGCGGGTGATGTAGTGGGTGACGCTGATCATCGGAGCGCCGGACCCTTGCGTGAACTCGCGCTTGTGGCAGGAGAGGCAGCGGTTCGTGTTGACGGAGAGCTGGTAGCCTTCGATCGAATGCGGGATGATGGGCGGCTGATCTGGATAGGCTCGCATCTGCCGGATATCGTCGACGGTCCACTTTGGTATCGGACCGACCGGAAACACCTCCATCGGCTGCGCCTGGCCCGTGAGCGGCGGGACGATCTGGATCGACGACATCTGCGCCAGCGCCGCGGTGCCGATGACCAAAAGGAGTCCGGCCCAAAGAACGACGCGCGCGCGGCGCGTCAGACGGGCATGACCTTGACCGCGCATTTCTTGAAATCCGTCTGTTTGGAGATGGGATCAGTCGCGTCGAGGGTAACCTTATTGATGAGTTTGCTGGCGTCGAACCAGGGAACGAACACGACCCCGTGCGGCATGCGGTTGCGTCCGCGGGTCTCAATCCGGACCCGGATCTCGCCGCGGCGCGAAACGACTTTGACCTCGGCTCCCTGATTAATGCCGCGCTTTCGCGCATCGTCGGCGTTCATGAAGCACACCGCGCCGGGGAAAGCCCTGAAGAGCTCGGGCACACGCATGGTCATGGAGCCAGAGTGCCAGTGCTCCAGCACGCGCCCGGTCACCAACCACACGTCGTAGTCCTCGTCAGGCGACTCGGCGGGCGGCTCGTATGGGACGGCTAGGATCACCGCCTTGCCGTCTGGCTTGCCGTAGAACCGCACACCCTCGCCGGGCTTCACGAATGGGTCGAAACCCTCGCGGTAGCGCCAGAGCGTCTCCTTTCCATCGACGACCGGCCAGCGCAGGCCGCGCACCTGGTGGTAAACATCGAACGGCGCAAGGTCATGGCCGTGGCCGCGCCCGAAGCCTGCATATTCCTCGAACAACCCCTTCTGGATGTAGAAGCCGAACTCCCTGGATTCCCTGTTCTCATACTCGGCGTCGAGGTCGGAGAGCGGGTAGCGGTCAACGTTGCCATTCCGGAAGAGGACCTCAAACAGGGTCTTGCCCTTGTAGTCCGGGTTGGCGTTCAGCAGATCTGCAGGCCAGGCGTCGTCGGTCGTGAAGCGTTTCGAGAACTCGACGAGTTGCCAGAGGTCGGAGCGGGCTTCGCCCGGCGCATTCACCAGTTGCCGCCAGACCTGTGTGCGCCGCTCGGCGTTGCCGTAGGCGCCTTCTTTCTCCACCCACATCGCCGCCGGCAGGATCACGTCGGCCGAGAGCGCGGTGACGGTCGGATAGGCGTCGGAGACAACGATGAAATTGTCCGGGTTTCGGTAGCCAGGATGGGTCTCGTTGCTGGTGTTCGGGGCGGCCTGGACGTTGTTGTTGACCTGCACCCAGTAGAAATTGAGCTTGCCGTCGTGCAGCATCCGGTCCTGCTGCACCGCATGAAAACCGGGTTTCTCCGGCACCAGCCCGTGCGGGACGCGCCAAATCTCCTCTGCGTGCTTCCGGTGTTCGGGATTGGTCACCACCATGTCGGCGGGAAGCCGGTGCGCGAACGTCCCGACCTCTCGCGCCGTGCCGCAGGCCGACGGCTGCCCCGTCAACGAGAACGGGCTGTTGCCCGGCTCCGAGATTTTTCCGGTCAGCAGATGGATGTTGTAGACCATCTGGTTCGCCCACACGCCGCGGACGTGCTGGTTGAAGCCCATGGTCCAGAGCGACATCACCTTTACGTCGGGATTGGCGTAGAGTTCCGCCAGTTCCTCGAGGAACTCCGGCTCCACGCCGGACAGTTCCGACACCTTGTCGAGCGTGTAGTCGGCGACCATCGCCTCGAATGCTTCGAAGTCGATCGGCTCCATCTTTCCGGGGTCGGCGGCTCCCTTCGCCGCCAATTCGATGGGATTGTCGGGACGCAGTCCGTAGCCAATGTCGGTCGCCCCCTTCATGAACACAGTGTGGTCACGCACGAAGGCTTCGTTGACGCGGCCCGTCTGAATGATGTGGTTGGCGATGTAGTTGAGGATCGCAAGGTCCGTGCCCGGCTTGAAGACGATCGGGATGTCGGCGAGATCCATCGAACGGTGGGTGAAGGTCGAGAGCACCGCGCAGCGGACGTGCGGATGGCCGAGCCGGCGATCGGCGACCCGTGTCCAAAGGATCGGATGCATCTCCGCCATGTTCGAGCCCCACAGCACGAACGCGTCGGCATGCTCGAAATCGTCGTAGACGCCCATAGGCTCGTCCATGCCGAATGTGCGCATGAAGGCATAGGCTGCGGACGCCATGCAGTGACGGGCGTTAGGGTCGAGGTTGTTCGAGCGGAAGCCGGCCCGCATCAGCTTCGTCGCGGCGTAGCCTTCGAAGATCGTCCACTGGCCCGAGCCGAACATGCCGACCGCCTCGGGACCTTTCTCCCTGAGCACGGTCTTGCACTTCTCGGCCATCAGGTCGAAGGCCTCGTTCCATGAGACCGGCTCGAACTCGCCGTCCTTGTCGTAGACGCCGTTTCGCTTGCGCATCAGGGGTGTTGTCAGGCGGTCCTCGCCGTACATGATCTTGGAGAGGAAGTAGCCCTTCACGCAGTTGAGGCCGCGGTTGACCTCGGCCTGCATGTCGCCATGGGTAGCGACGACGTGTCCGTCCTTGACGCCGACCATGACGCCGCATCCGGTGCCGCAGAAGCGGCAGGGAGCCTTGGACCATTTGATCTCCAGCGCCTCGACGCCGCCGGACACAGGCTGCGCCGCAGCCGGAAGCGCGATGCCGGCAGACGCCGCGGCAAGCGATGCCGCGTGCGCCTTGAGTAGATCGCGACGGTTGATGGTTGCCGTCATGACCTTGTGTCCTCTTGTTGCTCGACGTGCTCGAAGACCATGTTGGCGGAGATGACGCCGTCCATCGTCGAGATACGAGTCAGCGTCTCGCCGAGCATGCCAGTGCTCGGACCCTCGATCGTAATGACAATGCGGCTGCCATCGCAGGCATGGACTTCCACACCTGGCATCGCGGCGAGCTGCCGGCCGAGCTCCTCGCGGCGGGCGGGAAGCGCGAAGACGACGGCGCTCGAGATGTGATGGCGCGGCGCGACACTCCCCGTGAGAAGCGACCTGCGTGTTAATCCTTCGCGCATTGGCTCAACCTTCCGGCGGGCCGGGTGGACCATATACGATCTGAAACATCCAGACGAGGAAGCCGTAGCCGCCGACAACACCGACGGCAACGACAGGCCAGATGGCAAAAGCCAGGAAGAAAAAGGCCAGCAGCTCCCTTCGCCTCGTCTTTGTAAGCGAAGCTCCCGACTCGGAAAGGGCTTGCGGGCTGTCCTGGGGCATGACCTCCTCATGGGCCTTGGACGGGCTCGACGCCGCCATGCGTCTCGCCACTGAGAGGCTAGCGTCTCAAGCGGGCTTTTTCCAATACATTTTCGAGCGCGCCGGGACTATTTCCTGGCGTAGACCGAACCATTAAGAAATGCCTACGAAGCGGCCAGGAGGCCCTTCGTTAAGTCCCCAGCCTGTGGACCCAAAGTATCGGCGCAAAGTGCACGGCGAAGAGCAAGAAAGCCGCGCTCCACAGCGCGCCGCCGCAGGCCAGCAGGTGGATATACCAATATCCCGTCAGCGGCGCCGCTGAACCGCGCCGGGTTTACCGGAGGCTCCAACTCCAGAGAAGGTGGAGCCATGACAAGCAAGACGATCAACAAGTTCTCTCCCGAGGTTCGTGCCCGCTCGGTGCGAATGGTTCTGGATCACGAAGGCGAGCATGCCTCGCGGTGGGCGGCGGTTTCGTCGATCGCGGCCAAGATCGGCTGCATGGCGCAGACGCTACATGAGTGGGTGAAGAAGGCCGAGCGCGACAGCGGCGTGCGTGCCGGCGAGCCTACGGATGTTGCGACGAAGATGAAGACTCTGGAACGCGAGAACCGGGAGCTTCGGCAGGCCAACGAGATCCTGCGCAAGGCAAGCGCGTATTTTGCCCAGGCAGAGCTCGACCGCCCGTTCAAACGATGATCGCGTTCATTGACGATCATCGCGAGGTCCACAGGGTCGAGCCGATCTGCGAGGTGCTGCCGATCGCCCCCTCGACCTACCACGAGCACGTCGCCAAGCGGGCCGACCCCGAGAAGCTGTCGGCGCGGGCAAGGCGGTATGCAGCCTTGAAGGATGATGTCCGCCGCGTGTTTGAGGCGAACTTCCGCGTCTACGGCGTCCGCAAGGTTTGGAGGCAGTTGCAGCGCGAGGGCTTCGAAGTTGCCCGCTGCACGGTTGCCCGCCTGATGAAGGCCATGGGTCTCGAAGGCATCATCCGCGGCAAGCCGATCCGCACGACGGTGAGCGACAAGGCCGCACCTTGCCCTCTCGATCACGTCAATCGCCAGTTCCATGCTCCGGCGCCGAACATGCTGTGGGTCTCCGACTTCACCGACGTCAGCACCTGGTCGGGCTTTGTCTCGTTCGGGCCGGCCCTCGAACCGGTGGCGGGCTGCGGCCCTCACCTTTCGTCATCGACACCTATGCGAGAAGGATCGTCGGCTGGCGGGTGAGCCGGACGGCCCATGCGAGCTTCGTCCTGGACGCTCTCGAACAGGCTCTTCACGAACGGCGGCCCGTCCATCGTGGCGGCCTGGTGCATCACTCGTACAGAGGTTCTCAATACGTCAGCATTCGATACACCGAGCGCCTGGCGGAGGCCGGCGTCGAGCCATCGGTCGGCTGCGTGGGCGACGGCTATGACAACGCTCTCGCCGAATCCCGCCGGCCGAAGCCGAGGAACGATACTACGCCATGCTGGAAGAACCAGCCATGGCCGCGTGACTCAAACGAAACGGCCTCCGGTAAACCCGGCGCGGTTCAGAAAGCTCGTAGACAAGATCGTACTCAAGCCCGAGCCAAGCGGGCCTGGGCTACCGATCGATCTCCATGGCGATTTGGCAGAGACTCTATCCGTTGCGATTGGGAAAGCTCGATCATTGGAATTCAATGATCTGCCAACATCGCAGGACAAGCTGGTTGCGTGACCTCACAACCAGCTTGCTCGCAAGTCGATACTAACACACCCACCTAAGCAGGAAGACTGGTTGCGGGGGCAGGATTTGACCTTTGCCGAACCGCGGGCAGATTGCCTACCTAAATTTACAGCAAACGCGGAGGCGAAAAGAACTCAGGCTCCGATTAGCTCGTTGAGGTCCTCAAACTTTCCGGGTCAGCCGAATGCATAGACGCCGCCATCAACCCTTGGCAGCGAAGCGCCGCCATCGGAAATGAACGCAGGGACGCTTTTGCAGCCAAGCACACGGCGAGACCTCTATCAAATACGCTGTGCTTCCACTTCATGGCGGGACGGTCGCCTACCTTCGCTTGGACAAACTTACGCTCGGAAATCAGACTTCGGATATCGTGAGCATCCAGATGAGTGCGCTGTCGGCGACGGTGAGCTGGTTGTTCTGATCTGCCAACCGTACAAAGATTTTGCTCGGGCACTTCATACGTCATGAAGTGCCCGCGATGGATGCGTGGCTGAGAGCAACCTCGGTCCTGTGCCCTACGAAGGCAGAGGTCACAGTTCGAATCCTGTCGGGCGCGCCATTTACGAACAAAACTGGGCACTCCTGCCGGAGTTGCCCCATTCCCCATCACAAGCCGCTCTAAAACATCTCTCCGCCCGTGGATGCGGATTTCGGTGTCGTCGACTTCGACCTGGTCGATGACGGAGCGCAGATAGGCACGGCGGAACGGGATGGCGCCGTTGGCGACGTTCTCTCGCATGAGGGCGGCGAAGGCGCCGATTTTCTCTTCTGTGATTCTGGTCTCGGGCTGAAGCTCGGCGAAGGCGCGGTCCTTGGCAGCCTTTGCTTGGTCGCGTTCAGTCTTGAGCGATGCGAGCCGGTCTTTCAGCGTCGGGTCGGACGCATCGGCGATGCCGTTCTCAATCGCTTCGTAGAGCCGTGACAGGCGGCTTTCGCAGTCTGCAACCTTGTTCTGCAGAGCCGTAAGGCGCTGTGCGTGGTCTTCGCTGCGCGAGGCCTGCCGGGCCACCAGCCCGCCAAGGATGGCGCGCACCCTCTCTGGGGTGAATAGCGATGCATTGAGCTGGTCGGTGACACTCTGGTCGAGCTTGTCCATGCGGATGGACCTGCCCGGGCAGGCAGACTTGCCCTGCTGCGCGCAGGTAGCGCAGGTGTAATAGCGGTAGCGCCCGGACTTGCCGGTCCGCAGCGTCATACCGCCGCCGCAGCTGGCGCAGGTCGCAAGGCCCGTCAGAAGGATGGGTCCGGTGACAACGCGTGGCGGGGTCTGTTTCGGGTTGCGGGATTTCAGGCGGGCCTGCACGGCATCGAACAGGGACGGGTCGATGATAGGATCGACAGCGACCATGATTTGGTCGGCTTCGGGTTTGTCTTCTTTTGTCTTCCAGACTTTGCGGTTGAAACGGTACTCGCCCTTATAGGTCGGGCTGGTCAGGAGGGCGTGCAGCGGGCCGATTCCCCACCGCGCACCACGACGGGTGCGGTAGCCACGTTCATTCAGGTAGCAGGCAAGGGCTTTGACGCCGAGGGGGCCGCTCGTGCCGTTGCCTTCGTGGACAAGGCGGAATATGAGCCGCACCACCTCTGCCTCCACGGCATCAATGGCGAGGCGTTTCTTGGTTTTTGCTCCCCGCTGCTCCGCAGCCACAATGGCGTATCCATACGGTGCGGCAGCGCCGTTCCAGAAACCCTGCCGGGCGTTCTCCTGCATAGCGCGGAGAACGTGCTTCGCGTTCTCCTTGGACTGGTACTCGTCGAACAGGGCAAAGACCTGCCGGACCATGACGCTCATCGGGTCATCGCCGAGGTCTTGGGTGATGCTGACGAGCTTGACGCCGTTCTTGCGAAGGCGCCGCACATGGTATTCGAGAGCGAAATGGTCTCGGGCGAAGCGGCTGAAGGAATGGACGACAACCACGTCGAAGGGGAAGTCGCCGCCCGCCGCAAGGTCGAGCAGGCGCTGCAGCTCGGGACGGCGGTCGTCGGTTCCGCTGAGGCCAGCATCGACGAACTCGATGACAACCTGCCAGCCGCGCGCCTTGCAAAATTCCTGCGCCTGTCGCCGCTGGTCGGGGATGGAGAGGTCGTTTTCGGCCTGGCGGCCTGTCGAGACGCGTAGATAGAGGGCAGCGCGCAGGCTGTGAGGGTTATTCGCATCCAAAGTCGTGCGATTGAGAAGCTTCATGACAGTGCCCCCTCATTTTCCGGCACTGTCGCAGCTGTTTGGGGCCGTTTCGAGTCATCTTTCTTACTGGCGCTTGTTTCCAGCAGACGCAGTATTTGCGGCATCAAGTACGCTTCGATAGCGTCCAGTTCTTCGGGGGTGACGGGGAAAAGCTCAAGATTGTCGGCGATGACGGCAGGACGCGCGCTGTCACTGCTACTGGGCTTTTGGCCGGTAGCAGGGCGCAGCAACTCGCGATGGCTGGACTGGCGTCCGCGCATCTCCGCGTCCTCGGGACAGGGTTGAAGTTAAATGTCATCGTGGTGACGGCTTAGGCGTCGCCGTCCTCGCGCCGGTCTTTCAGGCCGCCGCCGGGGTCGAATACGTCAGATTCATCGCCACGCCGGGTATTTTCCTGCAAGAGCTCGAAAGCAGGGCTTTCGACGGCATCCTTGAGGAAGGCGAGGAAGGCCTTGCCGACCGCCTGCGCCTCCGGCGTTACGCGCCGTGCATGGCCCCACGCAAAGGCGTTCTCTTCCATCTGTCGGAAGTAGGTTGGATCATCCATGTCCGGGCCATGATGGCCGGACATGAGGATGGCGAGGAGATTGATTATTTCCTGAAACGCCTGTGCGGTTTGTTCGGGCGTTGCGCCATCGACATTGAGCCGCTCGAACCCTTCGGCAATAAAGCGCTCAATCGAGTCCGGCATTACGATGGTTGTTTTCGAATTCGACATGGCCAAAACCTTTGAGGAGCGTGGCGTTTGGTACTGACCTTGTAACAGGCCAGTACCATGCGGTTCCACGCGAAAACCTCGCGCCTGCCGACTAGCCCATGCGGGGGCCGGTCGTGCGCTGGCGGATGACGCGGTTTACGGCATCGAGGCTCGCAAATATCTCACGCGCTTGCTGCGAATGCGGCGCAGCCAGCGCCAGTTCGCGGTGCAGTGTGCCGCGCAGTCTGTGGAGCGCGGACAGGCTCAAGTGCTGAAGGTCTTGAAGGGTGAAGGTGCGGGACATCGTAGTTCCTTTCTCTCGCGGCCCCGCCAATCGGGGCCTTTGAGCCCCACACACAGACAATCGGCAGAAGGACCGATGGCGGGTTGCGAAAGAGAAAGGAGAGATGGACTGCGCTGCGCCCGGAGAGAGGGAGACAGTGGCCTGTTGCGTGCCATGCTCGGCGCGTCGCAAGCCCTCGCGAAGTTTGCTGGCCGCCGCGCGCGCGTGGTAGAATATCCTTATATTGGGAGAGACTATTTAAGAGATTTGCGTGTCTATTATGATTAGCGTACGCGGCCAATTAACGATGGCGCAGCTACGGCAGGCATTATTTGAGGCCCTTGGAGAAATCGAAGAAGGATACAACTTGCGCCACGCGCGCAACGTGACTGTCTTCGTAAACCCCACAGACGAATTCGGCGAAAAGGTCATCCTGCGCGACGAGCGCGGGAAGGTGCTTTCGCGCGTGACCAAGAAAGGGCCTTACCGGTCGGCGGCAGAGGAATACAACCTCTGACGGACGCCCGGAGCGATAACGGGAAAGGTGGTGCGGCATGAAGTTGCCGCCCTGTTACATAGGTTTGGAACAAGCACGCCAGGTGCTGGCGGAGATCGGCGTCGAATTGACACCACGGCAGATGAAGCGCGCAGCCGACCGAGATGCCCACGGTCATCGGAAGTTGCCGTTCTTCGTCGACCCGGTGGAAGGGACACTGAAAATAGAAAAAGGCACGTTGGTCGCAATTTACCAGCAACTGCAGAGCGACGCCGTGCGTGATTTCGTCGATAAAGATTGACTTCTATGTTCATATTTTGTTCTATAATTGAAACAACAATAAAAACAATGATTTCCCATGGCAGATATAAGGAAGCGCATGGGGCGTAAGGGGACCACCTATCAGGTCCGTTACCCCAGCAGAACAGCTAAGACCGGCTACGAGTATGCCACCTTCGACACCTTGAAGGAGGCGCGCGCCTTCACCGAAAATCTTGGGTCTTTTGAAAGCGTGCCTGGCGGACAGGCCATCAGCGTGGTCGAGGCTGTCGACCGCTGGCTGTCCATCTGCGAGAAGATTGGGCGAGACGGGCGCGAGAAGGTCGAGAAGCAGACCTACAACGAGTATGCCCGTCGCGCGAAGGTCATGAAAGAATATCGCTGGACCAAGCCGCTCCACGAGCTTGAGCAGCCTGATGTCGTCGCCTTTCGCAAATGGCTTCTTGAAACCAGGACGCGCGATTTAGCGCGCCGCTGCCTGTCCTCTTTTCACTCTGTCATCATCGAGATGAAATCCGAGGGCCTCATCAAGGGCGACCCGGCAGCCGGCATCACCATCAAGTCCGGCGGGCGCTATGAAGAAGAGGATGGCGAGGTTGTCATTCCGACAGACGAGGAAGTGCGCGCAATTTACGCCGCCGCCGACCGCATGGCAGAGAAGAACGACTACATGGCAGAGGTATGGGCGCGGTATCGCCCACTCATCTATCTCGCGGGTTTTACAGGTATGCGCCCGTCCGAGTACCGGGGCCTTTCATGGAAGGGTCTGGCAGGGGGCCAGGTTCGGATCACGCAGCGTGCCGACAAAACTGGAGACATCGGACCGGTGAAGTCTCGAGCCGGAAGACGCACTCTGTTCATACCGTCGTTTCTCGTCGAGATGCTCGAAGCATGGCGCACCGACTGCCCGGCATCCGCACAGGATCTTGTGTTTCCGACAGCCAGCGGGAAGCCGATGGCACTCGTCAACTTCCGGGCAGGCGCTTGGGACCCGTTGATGAAGGAGGCGGGCCTGGTTGATGAGGAAGAGCGCAGAGGCAAGACGGTACTGATCCCGCGTTATACGCCCTACGCCCTTCGGCACTATTTTGCTTCCAAGCTGATCGAGGGCGGTCACGACCTGAAGTTCATTCAGAAGGCTATGGGCCACTCGAAGATCGAAATCACCTTCAACATATACGGCCACCTGATCCGTGGGCGCGAAGAACACTACCGTGAATCGGCAGAAAAGCTTGCCGCTCAGATACTTGGCGAGCGGTCATGTGGCGAGTTTGTGGCGAATGCGCTGGAAGCCGCAGAATAGCTGGGTTTTTCGCAGCCTTCCAAGCTGGCTATGAGGGTTCGATTCCCTTCACCCGCTCCACCTGCAAAATCAATCACTTAGATGTATATTCTTTTCAGTAATGAGCCATTTTTCTCATTTTTGCCACAAGACCCGAGTCCGCTGAAACCCGCAGAAATCCTCGATTGTCCGCCCTAGCCCGTCTGAGCTTGTGGCAAGTTTGTGGCGAATCCTGCCTCGCATCGAGCTTCATTACCGGCTCCTTGGCTGCGTAATACGTCAAATCATCAACACTGCTCACCCCTGCTGTTTCACCTTCCTTGCTCGCCCTGACAGGCCACGCAGCCTCCGCAACAGCCGCCCGCTCCATTCGGCTGACGCCTCCCGTGTTGGCTGTTTCCCTCCGGTGCGGACGCTGCTTGGCGGCCTGTCCTTCCCTCGCTTCTGAAACAGCAAGAGGAGGAGCAATCTCAATGACGAAAGAATATTATCGAAACCGCGTATTCCACGGTGACTGCATTGATGTCATGCAGGGCCTGGCATCAAATTCCGTGGACTTCGTCCTGACGGACCCGCCTTACCTGATGAACTACCGTCCGCGTAGCGGAAAGACCGTCTTGAACGACAATCAGGCGGACTGGCTCGTTCCCTCGGCGGTGGAAATGTACCGCCTCCTGCGGCGCGATAGCTTGTGCGTCAGCTTCTATGGATGGCAGGCTGCTGACCTGTTCATCGATGCCTGGCGCAAAGCGGGATTCCGCATCGTCGGGCACCTCGTATTCAACAAGCCCTATGCGGCAAGCGCCCGGTTCGTCGAATACCGTCATGAATGCGCCTATGTGCTGGCGAAGGGCGGCCCCGCATTACCGGTGACGCCGCCGGCTGACGTCATCGAATGGGCCTACACAGGCAACCGGCTGCATCCCACGCAAAAGCCGGTCTCGGTTCTGGCACCCCTGATTGAAGCATTCTGTCCCCAAGGCGGGATTGTGCTGGACCCGTTTTGTGGTTCCGGCTCCACCCTCGTGGCTGCCCGCCAGACCGGCCGGGACTTCATAGGCGTTGAACTGGCGACCCAGCATCACCGGGTCGCCATCGACCGGCTTGCAGCCTAATGGCGGCATAGCCCTAATTCCGTGGCGTACTCGCATCGCGCCTTGCTATCCGCAAGGCCGTCACGATGGTCTCTTCGAGGTCGCAGGTATAGGACGACCGCCCCACGACATTCTCCACCAGCCATTCGGCTAGGCTGTGTGGACGAATTTGATCAAGCATAGTCCAGCAGCGAAGCTGACGATTGATCGATAGTTGCGTTCGGTTTTCTCACATCGCAGGGCGACGCGCTTGAAGCGTTTGACGAGGCCGATGCCCTGTTCGATACGGGCTCGCGCCTTGTAGAGCACCTTGGCGAAGTAGGCGGGCCTGTCCTTCTCGTTGCTCTTGTGCGGGATGACCGGGGCTATGCCTCTGGCTCTCGCGGCGGCGCGGTTGGCTTTGCTGGAATAGCCCTTGTCGCCGATGGCGGCGCGCGGCGTGATGTCGGGTCCGATGTCGAGCAGGATGGGGAAATGGGGCGCATCCGCCTTCTCGCCTCCGGTCAGGTCGAAACCGATCATGGCTCCCGATGCATCTGATTTGGCATGGATTTTCGTCGTGAACCCGCCTCTGGAACGACCGAGCGCCTGACCTTCCTGCCCCCCTTTGCGCCGGCCGCCGAGACATGGGCGCGCACCACGGTGGAATCGAACATCTGGATGAGATGCGCCGATGCGCTCATCGAAGCCAGCGTGTCGAAGAAGGCCTCGAACACGCCCGCCTTGCTCAACCGGTCGAAGCGTTTCCACACCGAGTTCCAATGGCCGAACCGATCCGGCAGCGCCCGCCAGCGCACGTTCTCAAGCGTGAAGAAGTGTATCGCCTCCAGGAAAAGCCGGTCGTTCGACGCCGTGCGTCCACGCCGCGGCAGGCAGGCCCGAAATACTTCCAACGTGTGATCCCAATCTGCTTCGTCCATCCGCGTTGACATGGTTTCCGATCTCCGAATCAATCGGAAACTCATGAATCACAACCGCTTCAACCGAGGAATCCTCAAACTTCAACACGCCGCAATTCGTCCACACGGCCTAGCTCGGCGTCAATGCTGATCGTCACTTTGTGCTGGCGATGCAGATAGCCCTTCATGTCGCCGGGCCAGAGCGCCTTGCGCCGCGCAGAGTGCTTTTTCCAGTCCTGGTATTTCATGGCCAAACCTTTCTCTGTCACCGGGTTGCATTCTTCCTGGATGACAGCGGCGGCGGGGCCCTTGCGGCACGTATGACCCTGCCCGCAGCGGATTTCCTCAACCATTGACGTCGAGGGCTGGCCGGGCGCGCCGTCCGGTCAAACCCCGCCCGCACCACTCCCGCCTTCAAGGGGCGGGACCGTGTTAGGGCCTGACCCGCCGGCTCATTCGCCCGTCCTTCCTTGCCCGCGTCTTGAGGAAAACCCGCAACGCAAGGAGCAAGGTCATGACGACCACCACCGAAACCCCGCGGCAGGATGTCTACAGCCGCATCACCAACCAGATCATCGAAGCCCTTGAGCAGGGCGTGAAACCCTGGACCCAGCCCTGGAACTCCGCCCACGCGGCGGGGCACGTCTCCCGGCCACTGCGCCATAACGGCCAGCCCTATGCCGGCATCAACATCCTGACCCTCTGGGCGTCGGCGATGACGGGGCACTACGCGGCGCCTATCTGGATGACCTTCAAGCAGGCCATCGAGCTTGGCGGCCATGTCCGCAAGGGCGAGAAGGGATCGCCCGTCGTCTACGCCGACACGATGCGCCGCACCGAAACCGATGACGCCACGGGCGATGAGACCGAGCGGGCCATTCCGTTCCTGAAGGCCTACACGGTCTTCAATGTCGAGCAAATCGAGGGCCTGCCCGAGCACTTCCACGCGCTGGCACACGCCAGCCGCAATCCCGACGAGCGGATTGCCGGAGCCGAAAGCTTCTTCGCTGCGACCCGCGCCGATATCCGGCACGGCGGTGACAGTGCCTATTACAGCCCGGCGCTGGATTACATACAGATGCCGCCCTTCGAGGCCTTCCGCGATGCGCAGGCCTATTACGCGACGCTCGCCCATGAGGCGACCCACTGGACGCGCCATGCGACTCGTCTTGACCGGGATTTCGGGCGCAAGAAGTTCGGCGATGACGGCTACGCCCGCGAAGAGCTCGTGGCCGAGCTGGGCGCGGCGTTCCTTTGCGCCGACCTGGGCCTGAAGCTCGAAGACCGGGCCGACCATGCGGCCTATATCGGCCACTGGCTGTCCGTTCTGAAGGAGGACAAGCGCGCCGTTTTCGCCGCCGCCGCGCACGCGCAGCGCGCCGCCGATTACCTCGGGCGCTTCAGCCGCCCGCTGGAGGCCGCCGCCTGAGCGGCGGCCTTTCTTCCCGAATACACGACTGATGGTCATGGTCGCCGTCCTTCTCGCAACGCTATTGCGGGATAGAGCCGGACGGCCCCGGCCATTCGTCCTCCGGACGGATCGGCAGCCTTTTGCGCGCATCCGTCAGGCTGTCCATGTACTTGTCGCAGAAGGTGAGTCGGTCGAGGATTGCGTTGGCCCGCCGCTGGCCCATCACCTCAGCCACATCAAAACGCTGGCCGAGATATTCGAGGACTACGTACCAAGACTCCCCGTAGTAGCGCGCCACGCGCAGACCGGGCTTGGTCCTGACCTGGTAGTCGATTTCGTCCTTCTCGGCCTGCGCTTTGTCATGCTGGTAGAGCACGAAGCGGTGCTCGAAGGAGCGATCGAACTTCTGCCATTCCGGCTCCGGCTCCCAAGAAGGGGCCTTCTTAATCTTCTTGAGCCAGATGGCGTTTTCGCTGAATTTCACTGTCGCAGTCACCTGCGCGAGGTGCCGGATTTTCTGCTGCATGAAGGGACGGCCGCACAGGCCGCCGAGGAAGAACCCGATGGCGGGAGCCGTTACGGTCATCGCCTCGTAGCTGATCCAGCCCGCAACGCCGACAGCTGCGACAGCCAGAAGACTCGCCATTTCATCGGCGGACTGCGCGTCGAACGGGCGAAGATGACGGAGGGCGACGCTGATGGTGGTGCGCCCGCCTTCAACGGTGATGTCCGTATGGGGTTCGCCCTCAAAGACTTTCGCAATCGCGTTCATGACCGTTCTCCTTGCGGCCGCGCCTTGTTTGTCGCTGGCCTGCATGAGAATGTGTCACCGGAGGACGCGGCTTTTCCTCGCGCTTTCCTCGTAAAAATGGACCGGTCTATGGAGTATGCGGACGATATACTCGCAAGGATTCAGGCGGCGCTGATAGATTATCACGCCGCAACCCATACCAATGGCCGCAAGCGGACATGGTCCGCCATCGCCCGTGAATTGCACGAAACCTCGCTGGACACGCTCGATACTGACGAAGACCTTGAGGATGACGGCGAGCCTCTCCGTGACCCTTACAAACCGCTCGCGGAGGCCTTGCGGCGCTTTGCGGCGGGCACGCAGACACCGAGCAAGGAACGACTTGATGCGCTCTGCGCCTATCTCAAATCCAAATCCTTCCTGACCGATGCCGACCTTCGGCCCGCCGAAGCCTGGAACCCACTCGTCCACGCGCTGTCGGCGTTCTTCGGAGGGCAGGATGACGGCCGGGATTTTGCACCGCTGCAGGGGCGCTTTGCGGCAAGCCGCAAGCTGGCCTCCGGCCGCACGGAGCTGTCCGTCGTCACTGTCCGGGATGGGGGAGTTCATGCCCCGGTCGTCGAGGACAAGCTCTACAGCCTGACGATTGCGCCGCAGTCGACGAAGCGCGATGCGCTTGCCCGTCTCCTGAAGCGCTCGGGCGGCAGCGAGCAGCGTTTTGATGGCTGGCTTTTCCACCGGAACGGGCAGGCCTGCCTTGTCGTCCAGGACAGTCTGCGCGGGGAGCCTAGCATCTACACGGTACTCGACCGCAAGGTCGCGGCGGGCAACAAACCTGCCGCCATGCTGCTCGTAAAGTCGCGGGATTTCGGCGCGCCAGCGCCGGGATATGAGAAGGGCCGGATGAGCTTCGTTACGGAGGATACGAGCACCCGGGACGTGGCCTTCGGGAAAATCAAAGAGCGCATCTGGGAATACCGGCAGGAGGGCGAGCCCGATGGCTAATGGTCCCGGCCAGACAGATGATGCCGAACGCCGGCGGCTGCACGCGGTGTTTCTGGAAGCTGTGAACGTCGGTGACGTTGACAGGGTACGTCAGTTCCTCGCGAACGCCGCCATCGACATCAACTTCGCAGAACCCGGGACCGGCCTAACGGCGCTCCATGTCGCGGCAGGACGCAACGCTGTTGCTGTCCTGCGCCTTCTTGTCGGGACCGGGCGCTGTAACCTTGGCATTAGGGATGCACAAGGGCGGACGGCGGCCGTCGTAGCCGTCACCGTGGGGCGCAATCCTGCCGTCGGCCGCTACCTCGCTGACCTTCAGCACGGCGCGGGGATTGCAGTCCCCGCGCAGCGCCGCCGCCCCGGCGAGCAGACGGACTCAGGGTGACGCGTACTTCCCGGCAAACGCCTGATGCACGGGACTGCTTTCGTCGAAATACTCCACGCGCTGGAGCATCAGCGGATTGTAGCCCGCCCACACCACCAGTTGGCGCTTGCGTCGGTCGCTGCGTGCAAACTGGCGGCTGACTTCATCCGGCGTCAGGAGGTCATACTGCTCCAGTGATTCCGAGCGCCCGGTGATGCCGGTGGCCCTTTGGTCGGTTGCGGCTTCTCCTTCCCGGGTGACTTTCACCACGGTCTTCCCCAGCCGCTTTGAGACGTACTCCGTCGTCATCAAATCGTTGTTGCCGAAGAACTGGAGAATTCCGGCATTGCCGACGAACGTCTCCCAGCGTTCCTTGTAGAGCGCCTTGCCCTGTCCCCAGTCCTGCAGCACCACCCAGAGCTTCACGCCGAACGAGGCAATCTGCCCGGCGGCGTCTTCGAGCTGCTTCATGTGCCCCAGTACCGGGAATTCGTCGAGGCAGGCCAGGACCGGGACGGCAGGTTTTGCCTTCTCCCGCTCCATCGCATCGAGAAGTAGGTTGATGAACACGCGCAGCCACCGGCTGCAGCGTGCCATCCGGTTGGCGGGCAGGCACAGGTAGACGGTCATCCCCTGTGTTGCCGTCTTGAGCGTCGAGAGGTCAAAGTCGTGCCCGTCCAGCACCCGTGCCATGGCCCGAAAGTCTAGGAACTTCGTGTGGCGGCGGGTTGTCGAGAGCACGCCCGCACGTTCGTTGGGTGGCCGCTCGTAGAAATCACGGGCAGCCCCTTCGATGACGTCCCCGACATCGGCGAGGGTTTCACTGCGCTGCAAACGCGCCGCGTTCTTGAGCATGGCGAGTTCGAGCGCGAACGGGTCATCCTCACCCGCGCCAGTCGTGACGAACACGGTTCGCAGCAGCGCCCGCAGGGTGACGAGATTGCGCCGTCCCTCAAACGCGGGGTCTGTTGCGATGTGCAGCAGCAGCCCTTCGATCCAGTTCTGCGCACTGTCATCCCAATGCGGGTCTTTGCCACCCGCGATGACAAGCGCGTCTGAAATCAGCCCCGCATCCTCGATGATGGTGTCACTCTCAGGCGAGAGCAGCGACAGGGGATTGAAGCTCGTGCGGTACGGCTTCAGCCGTTCCGGCACGATATGAAAGGGGTCGAGAATGCAGACCTGTTGACCGAGCGCGCCGCGCCGCTCAGCGGTGATGGCGGCCAGCTCACCCTTAGGGTCGAGCGCCAGGACGCTGCCGCGATAGAAGAGAAGGTTGTTCACGAGCGTCACCGACTTTCCCGTCCGGGAACCGGCAATGGTCATCACATGGCGGTTGTCGTCGATGCCGATGAGGCGGCCATCAAGAGCGCCAACTAGAATCTTAGCCCCGGGGCTCGCCGGGTCATACGCCATGTGGCGGCTGCCCATGATCTTCTCACAGGGCTCCCACCGTGCCTGCGGGACGCTCTGGCGATCGAGAAAACGCGTCGTCACGCCTCGCGCGATGTCGCTCATGAAGTCTTTTTCAAAGGCGTTCATTGGGGGGCTCCTGCCGACCGGGGTTACTCTGGCCATTTTGGAGTGCCCATCCGGCAGACTTCCTCGCTATTTCCTCGCGCCTTATCGCGGATGTGCCAGCGCTCAACCGCCCGGGGGATGCTCCCCTTTATCGTTGTCACCCTTCGAAGCCTGCTTGAACGTGCCTTCCGGCGCCTTGCCGTCAATGACCCGCCCGCACCACTCCCGCGCATCTATGCTGGCGGGACCGTGTTGGTCATGACGGCGGCGGCTGATGCCGGCCGGCCTTTCGTTCCGCGTCCCTCGGGACACGCAACAACGAACGAAAGGAGAGCCCCATGGGCCTTGATATGTACGCCTTCGCCATCCCCGAAACCCCGGCAGCGCCGATCGATTTCGAAGCCGAGACCGGCAGTGAACTGCACTACTGGCGCAAGCATCCGAACCTCCACGGCTGGATGGAGGCGCTATATCGCGCCAAGGGCGGCAGAAATGACGACTTCAACTGCGTCAACCTGCAGCTCACGGCTGATGATCTCGACCGGCTCGAAACCGATATCCGCAGCGGCAACCTGCCGCCGACCAGCGGCTTCTTCTTCGGTCAGTCCGATGGAACGGAACTCGCGGACGACCTGGCGTTCGTCGAGAAGGCGCGGGCTGAGATCGCAGACGGCATGACCGTCTTCTACACCTCGTGGTGGTGAACATTCCGCGGCGGCCCTGCTGGGTCGCCGCGGTTTCATTTTTTCTTGCGGGGGATGGGCGCTGGAGCGCCCGCCTCATTGTTCCACGTTTCGGGCCAGGATGCGGAAGGGACGCCATTGCCGGTGATGGCGCAGAAAACAGGCCATCGCTCCGGTCGCACGGATGCGTCTTAGCGGCTGCAGATATTCCCCCGCGTTACTTGATAGGCGAGGTTTCTGCCCGGTGCTGGTGGGCGCGATTGTGCCTTTCCGCTCCGGTGTTGCGCCTGACGTCCCGCTCATTCGCTGACAAGGGATTTCCCTCGACAATAACCGCCCCAGTCCTGAGCGGGCGCGCAGCCGGTTCAAGGCCAAGCCCCTGACGGGGTGGCGCGGGGGTATCCCCCACTTTCGGTCGCTGCGCTCCCTGCAAGCCGGGTGATGCCCCACCCCCCGCGCCAGCCATGAACCGCCCGCTTTTCCGCCCGCTCCTGAATGAGGCGTGTCGAGGAAAACCCATAGCGAAAGGAGCTACATCATGACACGCAACACCAACCAGACGGGCAAGCCCGCCCGTGAATTCACCCCGCCGGCCTACATCGCCTACCATGTCGATGAACGCGGCGAGAAGAAGTTCTGGAGCCGCATCGGCGCCGCCTGGCGCCACCAGAAGGGCGAAGGCCTGACCCTTCAACTGGACCTCATCCCGGTCAATGGCGGTCGCATCGTCCTCCGGGCCCCGTCCGAAGCAACCGAGGAGGCGGGCGCGTAAGCGCCCCCTCCCACCGGGAAGGAGAAACACCATGAACAACAATGTTCACATCGAAGCCGCTCGCGCGGCGCTGGCCCGCGCTGCCTGGGTCTACGGACAGGCACCCGCCTATGGCCAGGAAGCCGTGTCCGACCTGCTCGCCGACCTTCGACATTTCTGCGCCGTGACCGGTCTCGATTTCGCCGCGTGCCACGCGGCATCGGTCCGGTACTTTATTGAGGAGACAGGGGGCGCGTCATGACGCGCTCCATTGAAACCCACCGTATTGTCTGGCGCGGCATTACCATCGAAATCCGCTATGAAGAACGATGGCTGGATAGCGACGGTCCGTACAGCACCGCTCATCTGGAGCTGCGTGCGCTTGAACCGGAAAAAGCCCCGCTGCCGATGACCGAGACCGGCTATCGGTCTCATTTCACCCCGGCCACTGCTATCGCCGAGGCTGGCGGACCGATTGCCTTTGTGAAGGAGTGGCTCGACCACGCGGCGGGCTCGAAAGCCTGGAAAGACAAGGAGGCGGCTGCGCGGCAGATGACTTTGTTCTAGCCGCGCACGGCGGACATGAAAACGGCGCGCCCTCGCGGGCGCGCCGTTTTTAGTGCTTCTCGGATGTCACGTGGTGGGGAGCATCAGCACATTGTCCGTGCCGCACAGCAGCCGGACATCGTGCTTTGCCCAGGCCTTGAGGTCGCAATTCGGGCAGCAATAGCGCACGCGTTTGCCGCTTTTCGGGGTGGCAGGCTCAGCTGCGCTCTCGCCTGTAGTCGGGTCGGAAACTTCGGGGGCATCCTTCCAGGTCAGGGCAAACCCCTTGCCGAGAAGCTTGCTGGCGGCCACGTCGAACGGGCCGCTGGGGATGATGTAGTGCCCGAGCGTTTCGCCGGTCTCCTTGCCGCCCTCCATCCCGGTATCGGACGGCTGAAGCCCGATGGCTTTCATTTGCTCAGCCCATTCCCGGTTATGGTAGCGGCCGCGTCCCGGCTGGCCCTCATGGCGTTGCCATTGATGGGCCATCTCGTGGACGAGCGTGCCGAGGATGTCCTTCTGGCTGCGGCTCGCGAAGTGCATGGGATTGAGGGCGATTTCGTCGGCCTGCTGGCCGGCATCATTCTGGAAGCGCCCGCCAGCAAAGTAGCCGAATGTCCCTTTGCGGCGCTGGAAGGTGATGAGCGCGTTCGGCAGCGTGCCGCCGAACAGCGCCTTGTTGAAATACTCATGCGCCTGCTGAAGGCGCTCATAGGTTTCTTTGGTCGGTTTGATTGTCGGTGTAGCGGGGTCGACAGGAGAGGTTGTGTGGGTGTTGAGGGGAGCGTTCATGGAGGACCATCCTTGTCCGCCGGTCCCTTGCCACTGGAATGCACACTCCAATCTCAGTCAGGACCAGGCTGCGTGAGGCCTTAAATGTCGCTCCTGTTTGAGGCCTGCTTCCTCGTGCTTTCCTCGTCCTTGCTGCAATGAGAAAGCAATGTACGAGCACTCATCCTGTCATTATGCTGCGATGTACATTTCACTTGTGGCCCCGGCTCATGGCATAATCATAGAGAGGGGCAAATCCTGAAGTCCGGCTTTGTACAAGGTGTGCGCGGTACTACCGCGCTCACCTTGCCGGGGGAACTCTCCGGTTCCCCGCGGACCCCCTCAGGGCATCCCTAATGCCGATAAGTCCGTCCTTATGACGGCCTATGCGGCAAGGGATGCGGTCAGCCGCGTGCGGGCATCGAGCCCTTGGCGGCTGAGGCAACGTTTCGGCGTTGCATCCCGACCGAGGGAGACTGCGCTCTCCCTGGACCCATCGCGCAAAGGGGCTGGCCGCGCCCCCTTGCAACCCACGGCCAGGGCTGTCGCGCCCTGGACCACGACCGGTGTGTCGGCACCGGCTTCGAGCAAAGGGGAGATCTCGGCTCTCCCTTTGCAAACCCATCGACCGGGGAATGGCGCTCCCCGGAACCCTCGCACCAGGCAGGTTGGCGGCGCGCGGGCGATGGCGGCGGCAGCGTCCCGATCACGGCTATGCGCGCGCGTGGAAAGCGCGCGGATCGGGGCGGCTTGACGGCGCTATCGATGATGCATGACGGAGAAGAAGCGCGAAGCACCGATCTCTTACCGGCCCCCGTATGAACTGCGGGAGCAGTTCCGGGCGCGGGTCGCCGACTCTGGGCTCTCCGTCAATGCCTTCATCACCGCGGCCGTGTTCGGCGAAAATGCGCCGAAACCCGCCCGCCGGGCATCCGCATCGCGCGCGGATGTGGCGCGCCTGCTGGCCGAGACCGCGCTGCTGAACGAGCGCCTGAAGGGTCTCGTCGGCGATGCCGATCCAGCGCTGCTGGAAGACGCCGCGCGCGATATTCGTGAAATCCGGGCCGCCTGTTTGAAGGCGCTGGGGCGCGCGCCATGAGGCTCACATGATCCCCAAGGCGAGCCAGCGCGGCGGCGGCAAAGACCTCGCCACCCATCTGCTGAACGCGTTCGACAATGAGTATGTCGAGGTGGCCGAGGTCTCGGGCGCGGTCGCGCCGGATTTGCACGGGGCCTTCGCCGAGTGGGAGGCCATCGCCACCGGTCTCACCAAGTGCCGCAACTATCTGTACAGCCTCTCGGTCAATCCGGACCTCGGGCAGGGTCAGCTGTCGCGGGCACAGTACATGGATTATGTCGACCGGGTGGAGAAGGCGCTCGGCCTCGAAGGCCAGCCGCGGGCTATCGTCTACCACATCAAGAGCGGCCGGGAGCATTGCCATGTCGTCTGGTCGCGCATCGACTACCAGAACGAAAAGGCCGTCCATCTCGCCTTCGACCGCGAGAAGCTGATGATGGTGACGCGGCAGTTCGCGCGCGAGCACGGGCTGGAACTGCCGCAGGGCTATGGGCCCGGGCGCTTTGACGAACGGCGGCAGAAGGTCTCGCTCTATGAGCGGGCGCAGGAGCGCGCGACCGGCCTATCGAAGGAAGAGCGCCAGCTGAAGGTCACGCAGGCCTGGCGGCAGAGCGACAGCCCGAAGGCCTTCGTCCGGGCGCTGGAAGATCTCGGCTATGTGCTGGCGACGGGCAATCGGCCTTATGTGCTGGTCGACATTTATGGCGGGATGAATGCCCTCCCCAAGCTCATCGACGATCGCAGCGTGCGCACCAAAGATATCCGCGCCTTCCTGGAAAAGGAGTTTCCGCCGGAGTCGCTGCCCACGGTCGAGGAGGCGAAGGCGCTGGTCGCGCAGCATCGCAAGGCGCGCGAGCAGTTTGCCAAGGCCCGGGATGATGGTGCGCAATTAGAGAAACTGGCGCGGGCACAGGCGGAGCGGCGGGCGCCGGTTGAGGCGGCACGCGCTGACATGGTGGCGCGTCAGGAGCGAGAGCGGGAAACGCTGTTGCGGGAGCAATTGGCTGCCCGGCAGGCGTTGCGGGCTGGTTATCTCGCTGAGACGGCGCGGGTGCGCCAGCAGCGTGAGGAAACACGGCCGACGGGGCTGGCTGCGTTCCTTGGGCGCGTAACCGGAGCGTCGGCGATCATCCACCGGGTCCAGCGGTATAAGGATGCCAGGCGGTATGTTGCCTTCCGGGAGAGCAAGAAGGGGCTTGCGGCAGGGCAGCGCGTGGAAACGGCGTTGCTGCAGCGTCGTCATGAGCTGCAGGCGCTCGACATGAACCGGCAGCTGAAGGCGCTGACGGCGGTCGAGGCGCGGGAGCGCAAGGCGCTGGAAGAGAAGAGAGTTCGAGAACAGCGCCTGAAGGACCGGGCTGGCCATGAGCATATGCCGGCGCTGGCTCTGGAGTTAAGGCCGCGCGGGCGCAGCGCGTCAGTGCGGCGGGCGAAGGACAGGTATAGGGACAGGTCCGGACGTGATCAGGAGCGCGATGAAGAGCGCGCGATGCGGGCGCGAATAGCGGAGGAAGAAAAGCGTCTGGAGCCGGAAGCGGGCGATGTCGACCTGAAGGATGCGCACCGCGAAGCGCTGGAGCGGCAGGAGCCGTGGGCCAAGGAGGTCGATTTGCCGGGGGACTTCGCGCGGGCGGCTGGCAGTGAGGACGGCGGCGGTGACGGCGGCGGTGACGGGACGGAGGAGCCGGTGCGTATATCGCGCGCGGAGCGGAAGAGTGAGCGGCAGCGTTCGCGGCGGCGTGGAAGGGATGACTTTGAGAGGGAGAGGTAGCACCCGGCTGCTCATATTGTCTGGGCGCATTGCACTGGTCATGCCTATACTGGGTAATAAATTGTCGAGGTCTCTATGAGTTCAAAACAAGCCCCCAAGGATATCATCGCCGCCATCCGTAAATATGCAAAAGACTATTGGGATGACGATGCGGACATGGTTCAGCACGCCGTTGAAGCCGAGATTGCCGCCTACGAGGCTTTGCAGCAGATAGACTTCGGCGCGGCGGCCAAAGTCAGGCAGGAAATTATCGACGGCGCCGCCGAGGCGACCGAGAGCTGGGAGGAACGGCTATCTATTGTCGAGGGCGAGATTTCAGCGTTTGAGGAGCTGCAGCAAGAGTTCGATGATGTCCCAGCGGCTATGGTTCGCAAGCTGAAAGCGGAAGCCGCCCAGGAGCATCCCGCCGATTATGGTTTGCAGCGGGATGCCGTCGTGAACGGCGTCAATGCTTATCTCCATACCGAAGCGGTGAAGGCGAAGGTCGGACCGATGAGCGACTTGCTCATCAAGATGGAGCAGATCATCGGTAACGAGTGCTATAACAGCAAAATACAGAATTACGGCCCCGGCGGTGTCTGGGAAGGGGAAGGCCGGTCATTCCGTTACCCCGTCAAATTTCTTGACGGTGATGACGTCGTGAAGCGGTCGTCGGTCTACGACATTCCCCCGGAAGTCCTGATCACCGGGCACTATCAGTTCGGCAGCAACGAGCTCAGCATCTTCAGGGCGCTTGCCAAGGTCTTGGACATGATCGAGCAGGATTACGGCGTGCGCCTTGCGGATCTCAAACCGAAATCCTAATGGTTGGGCGCGTCCGGCAACCGGCCGGACCGGGCACTAGGGTCCGCTTTCGCCCCTGGCTACAGCGCGACCCCGGAGCCCCGCTGACGGGTCTCCGCCCATGCGGGTGACGGTCCCTCGCGCAGGGCAAGGAGGGCTCGGGAGCCCACCACCAAAGCAGGCCTTCGCTTCATCTGTTTCCGCCGCCGCCCCTCAGTATGTGAGGGCGACGGACGGCTCCAGACGAAGCAGGCGAAATAAATCGTGGACGGTTGATATCTTACGGAAAATCGCACCGCTTTGCGGTTGCGGGTCTTCGCTGAAATAGCCATTATGGACCGATTCCACGCTGGGCCAGCATTATGAAATCCATGTCGGCGAAGGACGCAAAGAACGCGTTTGGGCTGTTACTTGACACGGCGCGCGCTGAGCCTGTCACGGTCGAGAAGCATGGGCGGCCTGTCGTGGTGGTTTTGAGTGTCGAGGAGTTCGAGCGATTAAATCGGCGGCAGGACACGGAGAGGTCTTCGCGCAAGAGCTCGGTCGAACGCTGAGGGCGATTTGGTAAGGGGGGGCGAGGCGATGAAAGCGAATAAAGTCGATGTTAGATTGAGGTGCACGCGTCTATCTCGCGACGCTCGCCATCTGTGCCTTTAAGGAGATGGCAGTGCAGAATGACTCGTTGCGTGATCTGCTGAAAGTCCGGCTGCTTGTCGGCTATCTCGGTGAGATCGATCAATTTGGTTGGTGGAAAACCTCGTTCTACCAGCCCGCAAGCCAGGCGTTTCTCGAACCTGTTTTCCCGCGCACCAGCCATGTAGCCAAGTACCACGGCGTGGCCGAGGCGGCGCAGCTCGTTCATGACGAGAGCCTAAGTGTCGGGTCGTATCATCTGTTTCGACTGCCAGAAGAGCTGGAGCATGATCTGCATACGGCTCTTGCAGGAGATGAAGGCAGAGCAACCCAAGATGAGTTCATCCAGAGTAAAGACGCTGCATTAGATATGCTTCGCGCCATAGGCGCAGCATCCAAAACCTCTGCAGATGGCCCCGTTTCTCTGGGCGAGATTGACGGAGTGCGCACGTCAAATGCCATTGCGCAGATGGCAGGCATTTATGCGTCCGCCTTCGAGCGGGGGAGCAAGGCCTTTCCCTATTTGACGCGAGCCTGAAGTGACCAGCGCAAATTACACGACGCAGCTTCAGGCAGGATTGGGCTTGGTCACAGAGACCAAGGCCCTCCTGGACTTATGGGTTCCAGGGATGAGCACGGGGCAATTGCAAGACGTCGCAAGAGAGTCCGGACGCTTCCCGATGATCACTGCGCGCAGGCTGCGCAATATCGTCACCGAGTGTTTTGCGCCGCGCTATCTCGTATCAGATGCATCCCCGGCCACCCACCTTAAGATGCTGACAGCGTCCGTGCCGGTAGCTGATCTCATGCAGTTGATGTTGCTGTTCACAAGCAGAGCAAACCCCATCCTGGGAGACTTCATAAGAGAGATCTATTGGACGCGTTATGCGGGCGGATATCAGCAGATTAGCAACGAAGATGCGCGCGCCTTTGTTGAGCGCGCGATCGATGATGGTCGCACGTCAAAACGCTGGTCAGAGACGACCGTCCGGAGAGTTGCAGCCTATCTCACGGGTTGCTGCGCCGATTACGGCCTCCTGGAAAAGGGGCTCAAGTCGAATAGACGCATTCTTCCCTACCGCGTTACGCCGACGGCATCAGCCTATCTTGCCTACGACCTGCACCTGAAGGGTCTGGGAGACAATGCCATTCTGACACATCAGGATTGGCAGCTCTTTGGAATGAACAGAGACGATGTGCTCGATGAACTGAAGCGCCTGTCCTTGAAAGGCCATCTCATCGTTCAAGCAGCTGGTGACGTCGTGCGTATTGGCTGGAAACACCAAAGCATGGAGGCGCTCTGCGATGTCTTCTCTAAGAGCTGATTTTGACGAGCTGCGTGAGCGCATAAAGCAGGGTCGAGAACTCGGCCACGCCAGCTTTGAGCCTATTTTTTACCTCGTTTTTCCGCCGGAACAGATTCTGGACGTCAAACGGCAGACCCCTGCCTGGATCTCCAAGCTTCGCCAGGACCAGTGGGAAGTCGAAGTCTTCTCCATCACTGAGCACTTGTGGGCGCTTTTGAAGGACGATCCTTTTTGGGATCTTTGTGTGGCCGAAGACAAGTCGGCGCCGCTGGATTGGCGGCGTTCGAACAAAGCGCTTGCCGATATCATTGCCACAGGCAATGGCCTGCTCTCGCGGCTTGAGGCAGTTCTATCGGAACACGAGGGCAAGCCCAACGGGCTTGTCTTGGTGACAGACCTGGAGGCGTTGCATCCCTTCATGCGCATCGGCGCGATAGAGAGCCAGCTCCAGGGAAAATTCCATGTGCCGACAGTCTTCCTCTACCCCGGCGTGAGGACTGGCAAGACGCGACTGAAGTTTCTGGGCTTCTACCCCGAAGATGGCAATTACCGCTCCGTCCATGTGGGCGGGTAAACAAAACTGATGCAGTGAGATGAACATGGCGATCCGTACGCTTTTTGACCCAAGCAAAGACATTCAAAGAAATATTGAGAAGGTCATTAGCTATGGCGCTTCGCAGGAAAGCCGCCTCAAGGCGGAAATCTCAGAATATGTGGTTACGGAGAGCATTGAAGAGCAGTTCCGTAAGCTTCTGGACCGTATGCAGCTGGCCATGGAAGCCGGTGGCGAGAACGAGATCGGCGTCTGGGTTTCCGGCTTCTATGGATCTGGTAAGAGCTCTTTCACCAAGTATCTCGGCATGGCCTTTGATGACAAGCGCACTGTCGACGGAACGCCGTTCATCAATCATCTGCAGGACCGTCTGCACAAAGCTCAGACTAAAGCGCTGCTCGCTACGGTCGCGAAGCGGTTCCCTGCCGCCGTCGTAATGCTCGATCTGGCCAGCGAAATGCTCGCTGGCGCCACGATGGAGGACGTAACAACGGTTCTATATTTTAAGGTTCTGAAGTGGGCAGGATATTCAGATAATCTGATTGTTGCGGACTTTGAGCGCAGAGTTGAGAAGGACGGTCGACGCAACGAACTCGATGCCCGAATTTCAGAAAAATTCCCAGGCAAGACATGGGCTGATGTTCACAACAGTCCCCTAGTGTTGTCGGCTTTGATGCCGAAAATTGCTCACGAATTCCTTCCTGACCTATTTCCGGATGAGAGATCTTTCAACGCAGAAACGAAGGGCTGGCTTAAGTCCCAAGATCAACAAATCCAAGAGATGATCGATATTGTGCGTGAAAAAAGCGGCAAAGAGAACATTCTGTTCGTCATCGATGAGGTGGGCCAGTACGTCGCGTCGCGTGACAACCTCATTCTCAACCTTGATGGCCTCGCAAAGAACCTGAAGCGCCTCGGTGATGGCAAGGTCTGGATCATATCAACTGCCCAGCAAACCCTGACGGAGGATGACCCTCGGGCTGCGCTTAACTCGGAAAAGCTCTTTAAACTGAAGGACCGTTTTCCGATCCAGATTGATCTTGAGTCAAATGACATCAAGGAAATTTGCTATCGGCGTCTCCTGGGAAAATCCGCTTCCGGTTCGGCGGAGCTTGGCAAAATGTTTGACGCGCACGGTCAGGCATTGCGTCACAACACAAAGCTCCAAGACGCCAAATACTACGACGCCGATTTCAGCCGCGAGAGCTTCATCAACCTCTACCCGTTCTTGCCGGCTCACTTCGATATCCTGCTCCATTTGTTGGGAGCTCTGGCCAAATCGACAGGCGGCATCGGTCTGCGTTCAGCCATCAAGGTCATTCAAGACGTCCTCAAGGGCGAGGGCGGCTCAAAGCCGATGGCCGACCAGCCCGTGGGCTGGCTTGCCACAACCGTTACGCTCTTTGACGATCTAGAAAAGGATATTCGCCGCGCGTTCCCGTCCATCTACCAATCGGTCGACAAGGTAAGGATTGAGTACTTCGGCAGTGATCTCCATTTGGAGGTGGCTAAGACCATCGCCATTCTCCAGATCCTGGGGAACCTGCCGGTAACAGTCCAGAATGTTGCTGCCTTGATGCAGCCGAGTGTAACGGCGCCTTCGCGGCTTGAAGAGGTGAGAAAAGCCGTCGATGAGATGCTTGCCAACGTGCGCGTACCTCTTGGCGAAAAGGACGGCAATCTCGTCTTCTTGAGTGAACGCTTGCGTGACATCGAGGAAGAGCGGGGCGGCATCGCCCTCAGAACCGTCGATCTGAAGAGCATTTTCGCCGCGAACTTGCGCGAGGTGTTCGACCCCCTCCCGCGCCACACCCTCCACGGCACAATGGCGGTAGCTACCGGGCTCAAGCTTCAGTCCGGCAGCGCTGTGACCAGCGTAGCTGGCGATCAGAACGCCATCCAAACCGTCGTCGAGTTTGTTAAGCCTGACGACGCGGAGACGGCGCGGACGCGTATGCTCGATGACTCTCGCGGACGGCAAAACCGCAATGTGATCGGCTTAGTCGCACGGACTAATCCAGAGCTCGATGAGCTCAATGGAGAAATTTATCGTTGCCAGCGGATCGCGGAGCTTCATCGCAACGATCCAGAGCAAGAAATCAGGGACTATTGCGCCGGCCAGCTGGAGCGCGCAGCCAAGTTAGCGCTCCAGCTTCAAAGCAGGATCAAACAGGCGCTGCAGTCCGGGTCTTTTGTCTTCCGCGGAGAGGCAACCGCCGTTGCGGCGCTTGAGCCCGACCTTTTGGATGCCTCGAAGAAGCTGCTGGGCAAGGTGGCGGCGGAGGTTTTTGATCGATATGCAGAAGCCCCAGTCCGCGTTTCCACAGACAATGCCGAGAGATTCCTCAAGGTGGCGAATCCCGCCGCCCTTGCAAGCTCACTTGACCCCTTAGGGCTGGTCCAGACGGTTGCTGGGAAAGCCAGCTTCCGCACGGATCACCGTGCGATGATCAGCATCCGCGACTATCTGGACCGCCACGGCATCGCCAACGGGAAACGCTTGCTGGATGACTTCTCAAGCGACCCGTTCGGTTGGTCGCCTGACACGACCCGCTACATCATTGCGGCCATGCTCATGGCCGGCGAAGTGAAGCTCACAGTTTCAGGCCGAGAAGTAACTGCTGCCGGAACCCAGGCGATTGAAGCGCTCAAGAGCAATGTTTCATTCCGTCAGGTCGGCGTTTCCCTTCGTCACGAGCGACCGTCTAATGAAACCCTGGGCCGGGCTGCGCAGCGATTGACCGATCTGGTTGGAGACGTCGTCATTCCGCTGGAGCAGGAGATAAGCAAGGCGACAGCCAAGCACTTTACGCAGTTCCAGCTGGAGTATGGCACGCTTTCTGAACGGCTGAGCCGCCTCGGGCTCGGCGGAAGCGACCGTGTGAAGGGGATGAATCAGGAGATCGCTGATATCCTTTTCACCGACGCGTCTGATGCTCCGCAGCGGTTGGGGGCTGAGGACTCGTCGATCTACAACAATTTGAAGTGGGCCCACGAGGTCAAGCGCGCACTCGACAATGGTCTTGAAACCACCTTGCGCGAGCTTCAGGACCACTGCCGAGAAATCGCCCAGCTGCCTGATACTGGGATTCCAGGCGATTTGCGCCGCGATTCGGACGAAGCCTTGAAATCGGTCACTGAGCGGCTTGCGACCGATGAGTTCTATCGTCATGCGGCAGATTTCAGCACTCAGCTTACTGAGACCAAGGGGCGCGTCAGGGACGCCGTTGCCACTCTGGCAGAGCAGCAGAAGCAGCGGCTTAAGGACGGTCTCGATGACCTGCAGCGCGTTTCGGAATGGAGCGAGCTGACGCAAGAGGAAAAGAGCAATGTTGCTTCAAGGCTGGATGGCCTGGAGATCAGCGTCGGGCACGACCTCGCCGGTCTGAAGCGGCTCTTAACCCGCGACTATGATATCAACAGCACCATTGATGAGCTGCGCCGCTCAATCCAGCGGCAGGGGCAAGAGCGTGTTTTGCAGCGCGTCGCGCAGCAGCAGAAGGGTATGGCTGAGGATGGTCCCAAGAAGCTGACTGAAGCGGTCCCGCTGCCTGCAAAGCTAACGACCCTCGCCGACCTGGAGTCGTTGATTCAGCGCCTGAACCAGCTTCGCGGTCAGTTCTCGGCCTATCAGGATGTCGAGCTCTCGCTCATCATCGAGGGAGAGAAGTAGCATGGCTTTCGATCAGGCGACGCGCAATCGCTTGCAGCGGTTTGTGAATGAGGCGCGTAAAGCACTCGAAGAGGAGTTCACCCGCCAGCTGCAGCTCGATTACGGGCTTGATCCGGCGTCTGGGACAGTCACGCCGATAGAGAACTTGCGTCACCTAAACGACGCTCAGCGTGAAACGGCGCGCATCCTGCGTGATACGCTGGCGCATTATTGCGCACGCCCGGGGACGGACACGACCGCTGGCCTCGACCGTATCGTTCGCGAACAGGCGTTCACCGTCCTCAATCGTCTGGCAGCGCTGCGGATGGCTGAGGCGCGTGGGCTGCTAATTGAGTCGGTTGGTAACGGCTATCAGGCAAAGGGCTTTCAACTTTATTCCCGCCTGGCGGGCGGCGGTCTCGGTGAAACTGGGGATGCCTATCGGACTTACTTGCTGAGTGTCTTTGACGAGCTTTCGCAGGATTTGCCGACCCTCTTTGATCGCTATTCGCCTCAGGGGCGCTTGTTCCCTCGTGAGACGGCACTTGTTCATATTCTGTCTCTGATCAGTCACGGTGAAATCGATCCTCTCTGGGCTGAAGACGAGACGATTGGCTGGATTTACCAGTACTTCAACTCGAAGGAAGAGCGCAAAGCTATGCGTGAGGCGTCCCCCGCGCCGCGCGACAGCCGCGAGCTTGCTGTGCGCAACCAATTTTTCACGCCGCGCTATGTGGTCGAGTTCCTGGTCGACAACACATTGGGACGGCTCTGGTTTAATTGGACGGGCGGGCAAACCGCGCTGCGCGATCGTTGCCAGTATCTGCTGGTAAAGCCAGACGAGCAGCCTGAGGCCGCTAAGCGGTTGCGTGACCCGCGTACAGTCAAGTTGATCGACCCCGCCTGTGGCTCGATGCATTTTGGACTTTATGCCTTCGACCTGTTCGAAGAGATCTACCGCGAAGCATGGGCGTGGGAGCAGGCTCATGGCCCCGGGGCGCTGGATCGCGAAACCGGGGGGAACTCCAATCTGAGGCCTCTCTCGGAGACCTATCCGGACCACGATACCTTCCTACGCGATGTGCCGAGGCTGATAATCGAGCGTAATATATACGGCGTCGACATCGACCCTCGGGCGGCGCAGATTGCATCGCTAGCGCTGTGGCTGCGGGCGCAGCGAACTTGGCATGAGACAGGCGTGAAGGCCAAGGAGCGGCCGCAGGTGGGCCAAGGCCAAGTCGTGGCGGCAGTGGCCCCACCGGCCGAGATGGACATGCGCCAACGGTTTATGGAGGAGCTCGATCCCCTGGACGCCGAGCTGTTCGAGCGGACGCTGTTCATGCTCAAGGGGTTGCCCGAGCTTGGGGTGCTTTTGCAGGTCGAGAAGGAGCTCCCCGCGCTAATCCGCCAGGTTTTTGGCGAGCACGGCGGCCTGTTCCGCACCGAAGATATGGCGCAGTGGCAGACGGCTGAGACGCGGCTGCGCGAGGCGCTGACAAACTACGCCCGCGCGGCGCGATCTACCTATCAGGGAAGGCTGTTTGCCGAGGACGCACTGCAAGGCCTGAGGATGATTGACCTCTGTCGGGAGGTGTTTGATGTGGTTGTGATGAATCCGCCGTTCGGCGAGCTTTCGGAAGAAACAAAAGACCTCCTTGAGGCTGCTTATCCAAACTCGAAGACGAACCTCCTGACCATTTTTGTTGAGCGATCGGTGCAGATACTCCGAAGGAATGGCTTGCTTGGGGCAATAACCTCGCGAACAGCGTTCTTCCTATCAAGCTATAAAAAGTGGCGTACAAATGTACTCTTAAAGCATACGGACGTTTCTGCATTTGCAGACCTTGGTGAAGGCGTATTGGACGACGCTAACGTTGAGGTGGCCGCGTACAGCCTTCAGGTGGTGAAGTAATGTCGGTATTTATTGGGCTTCTAAAACATCAAGATAAGGGGCAAGCCCTTTTATCCCAGATTGAAACATTTCGGTCTGGACATCCGGGGCGAAGCACTTTTGAACGGAACACAGATAGCTTTTCGGCGATTGATGGCGCTGCTTTCCTGTACTCTGTGGCTCGCCCTCTTCTAGATCTGGCTGCTAAAGGGCAAACACTATCAACACTTGGCGCTGACGCACGCCAAGGCATTGGAGCGGCAACGCGTTATCATCGGCTTTGGTGGGAGATACTTCCCGAAACCGTTGAAAAGAAGGGCCCTCGAGCATGGCCATTTATGGCTCACGGAACACCTTATTCTCCATTCTATAAGCCTAGCTACTTCCGCTTCAATTGGGGAGAGGGCGGCGCCGAAGCCAAGGCGGACATATGTCATCGCTATCCGTACCTGAATGGTAACTATGGCTTCAAGATACAAGCCGAAGAGCATTACTTCTTGCCAGGACTTGCCTATGGCAAGCGAACAACCAATTTTTCAGTACAGGTAATGCCTGCAGAGCATGTCTTCTCGTTTGAGGGAACGGCGATCGCAACCAAGGGTTCTCGTATAGAGCCATGGACTTTGCTTGGGTTGCTCAATTCTCGACCCGTCGCATATTGGCTTTCAAAGGTTTGCGCGCAGCATAAGGCCTACAACTACCTACAGGCTCTTCCTGTGCCGAATGAGTTTGATGGTCGATTAGGAGAGCTATCTCGTTTGGGTTGGCGTCTTTCTCACGCAATAGACCAGGGCAATGAGTCTTCGAATGCCTTTCTCTTGCCGGAGATTCTTATATCTAAATTGCGCGAGCAGAATGCAGACACCCTAAGAGGACGTATTTCGGGGATCTTAGAAGAGATTGACGATATTGCGTTCAAACTATTCGGTTTCAGCGATGCAGAACGAGAGTTGGCATTCGATACGTCCGACACCATCTCCGAGGTATTGCAGGATGACGAGATCGACGACGAAGAACTTGACGAGACAAGCCTTTCAGATCAGGTCAATCAAATTGATGCGTTGTTAACTTGGGCTGTTGGCGTCACCTTCGGTCGCTTTGACTGGCAGCTCGCGACGGGCGAGCGCGATGCCCCCCCCGAACCCGAACCGTTCGATCCGCTACCGGCCAAGAGCCCAGGCATGCTGCCCGACGGCGCCGCACCCTTCCATAACCACAGCGGCATCTTGGTGGATGATCAGGGCCACCCGCATGATCTGGTCCGGCTGATCGGAGAAGTTCTTGACCGCGTCGACGCGGAGGTGCCTGATGACGTGCGCCGCTGGCTGCAGCGGGACTTCTTCCCGCTGCACCTGAAGCAATACAGCAAGAGCCGCCGCAAGGCTCCGATCTATTGGCCGCTTTCGACCAATTCGGGCAGCTATACGCTCTGGCTCTACTATCCCAGCCTGACAAGCCAAACGCTCTATACCGCCGTCAACGACTTCGTGGAACCGAAGTTGAAACAGGTTGCTCGCGATGCTGCCGCTCTGCGTGAGAAGGGAAGTAGCCGGTCGAGGGATGACGAGAAAACCTTTGAGGCGCTGCAGGGCTTGGAGCTGGAGCTGATCGAGTTGCGCGATACCTTGCTGCGGATCGCCCCGACCTATGGTCCGAACCATGATGATGGTGTCCAAATCACCGCCGCGCCGCTGTGGCAGCTGTTCCAGCACAAGCCTTGGCAGAAGGTGTTGAAGGACACGTGGACGAAACTTGAGAAGGGGGACTACGACTGGGCCCATCTCGCCATGGCCTATTGGCCGGACCGTGTGCGCGAGAAATGTAAGACAGACAAGTCGCTCGCCATCGCCCACGACTTGGAACGGCTCTATGAGCCCAGTTCATCGGCGGCGGCTGGCAAGAGGAAGAAGAAAGGCGGCGGGGAATGACGACGCAATATAGTGTTGCAACGCCCGTTTGTTTCTTCCAAGCTTTGGAATATGGCGAATATAGTGTCTTTAATTATGGATATTTAGAAGAGATTTGAACTGATGAGCATTTCACATTTCATCAAGGAGCAAATCCTTCTCCCGCGCCTTCGGCAGGCGGGGTGCATGGTCGTTTATGACCCGGAACATCGCTATCGCGATCAATGCCTAAGCCTGGCGAGCGACCAGGTGCTCATTGTGGATGCGTCCGAGAGCGGAATTGAGGCGCGTCAGGCGGCCCTCACGGCTCTTGTTGATCTTGGCAAGGCTGAGCCTGCCCTCGAAGGCGTACTCATCTATGTGCCTGCGCGTAAGCCAGACACCGACGAGGCGATGCAGATTGACCCGTTTTCCATATATTCAAAGTGTGGCGCAGTCTTTCCGCAGAATGATGGCGATGAATATCTGAGCCTGTGTCTCCGTGCTCGCCCAGACCATACTACTGAGATCCGGAAGGCGTTTGCGGCTACGCCGTCAGGCCCGGCATTCTCGGTTATCGATGCCATTGGGGGCGGTGCTAGCTGGCCTCATCTTCGGTCGGCGTTAGGTGTGGAGTCGGGTCGGGAAATCCTAACCGCCCTTCTCGTGCCCAATGACAAGCAGGCTGCTGAATTGAAGCGGCAGGAAGGCTGGCCCGATGAAGCGCGGGAGTTCCTGCGTGCAACGCTGTCCATGACCGTGAAGACACGTGGCAAGACTTGGAGCGCGTTGGCCGATGAGCTCTGGCGTTTTGTGCTGTTTAGCGAGTTTGTGTTCGATCTGCCCGGTGCGCTACCTGAATCCATCAAAGGCGTTCCCCATGCCCCAATCGAGGCGCGGCCAGTGGTCGAGGATGTCTGTGAGCGGCTGCGCAACGACCCGCGGTGGCGGTCGGCGTATATCGAGCGCGCCGAGACCATAGAGGCAGAGCTGGATTTGCAGAAGCAATGCGCCTCGATTGAGGATCTCGGGGAGCGCGACACCTTTCCGTTCGAAGAGCGCACTTATCTCAGTGTAGCCATCAATGGCATCACGACGGGTGATCTCGATGCGGCGCGCAAGGTTTTGGCTCGGCACAAGAACTCTGTCTGGCTCGGCAAGGGTGAGAGCCAAGCGCAATGGGAGTTGGTCCGCTCGGGTCTCAATCTCATCGAGGCTTGCGAGGATTACGAGCGGCAACTTCCTGATCGTGCGCGCACGCAGTCGGAGTTGATCGATTTCTATGTGACCACGCTGCGTGAAGTTGACCGTGTACATCGAGAATTTGAGCAGGCTGTTGGGGAATTTATCGATCCCCATGGGATGATGCATGAGGTCATTCAGCAATCTCGCCAGCGCTATCGCCGATTGGCTGAGAAAGTGCAGACCATCTTTATGAAGCACTTGGCGCTGAGCGGTTGGCCGCCGGCAGAGCGGCTTGCTAATGCGGAGACATTCGACCGCTTTGTCGGGTCGCGTCTTAAGGATGCGGGGCGAAGGGTGGCATACATCCTGGTTGATGCTCTTCGCTATGAGCTCGGCGTCGCCCTGGAGAAAATGCTAGCTGAAGACGGGCCGGTTGAGCTTCACGCGGCTTATGCGCAGTTGCCCACCATTACACCGGTCGGCATGGCCAGCTTGCTGCCGGATGCCAGATCGCAGCTGACGCTTGCGACCGAAACCGAGGCGCTTGTGCCAAAGCTTGGGGGCGTGGCGGTCCCCAATGTTAGCGCCCGGATGGACGTCCTTCGGCGGAAATTTGGGGATCGTTTTAGCGAAATGACCCTTGGCGACTTTGTTCGTGGGAAACCCAAGATTCCAGCCACCGTTGATCTGTTGGTCTTGCGGTCGACGGAAATCGACAGCCAGCTTGAGAACAATCCAGAGACGACCCTTGGGTTAATCCCGTCGACGCTCAAGTTTGTCCGCAATGCGCTCCACAAGCTGAGGGGCATGGGCTTCAACGACGCCGTGATTGTGACGGACCACGGGTTCTTCCTTAACGCCCAGGCGGATCATGGTGATGTCTGCGCCAAGCCCCTGGGGAAGTGGGTCGTCAATGCCCATGATCGTATGCTTCTGGGTACGGGCAACGAGGACAGCAACAATCTCGTTGTGCCGGCCGAGCGGATAGGCATCCGCACTGACGCAATGCAAGCGGCACTGCCAAGGAGCATGGCCCCTTACAGCAGCGGCCATCTCTACTTCCATGGCGGCGCGTCGCTGGCTGAGGCCGTCGTTCCAGTGCTTGTTGCGCGCCTCGATTCTGGGGAGCAAGCAGTGGTTTCGCGGTCTTCCGTGGAGCTCAGCTATCGCAATGGCGCAACCCGCATCACGACTCGTGTTCCCGTCATCGAGGTGGCGCTGAATTCGGACGATATGTTCTCGCGGGACGTCAGCGTTGAAATCCTGCTAGAGGCCCAGGATACGAAGGGCCGGGTTGTCGGTGAGCCGAGGCCAGGCGCTGATGTGAATCCTACCACTCATACCATTACTCTTAAGCCCGGCGATCGTAAGCAGATTGCTCTGGGCATGGACCGCGAATTTGAGGGCAAGTTCGTGGTCAAGGCCTTGAATCCGACGACCCTGGCTAGCTTTTTCACCCTTACCCTTGAGACGGACTACACCGTATGAGTGAGCACGACCAACTCGATACGAAGCTTCTTGCAGCCTTCGACGGAAAGGTGGTCCGCAAAGATCTCCTGCATCGGATCAAGAAGGGGACGAACGTGCCCACGTTCGTTCTGGAGTTCTTGCTTGCTCGCTTCTGCGCAAGCGATAGCCAGGCGGAGATCGACGCCGGCATGGAGGCCGTCCTCGCGACGCTGCAGGATAACTACGTGCGTCCTGATGAGGCGAATGCCGCGCAGTCGAAGGTTGCTACAAAAGGTAGCCACCGTTTCATCGACAAGGTGCATGTGCGCTATGTCGAGAAAGAGAAGCGGCACTGGGCATCCCTGGAGAATTTCAACTCTCAGCGTATAGCGATTGGCGAAAAGTTCTATCGCGACAATGACCGGCTGCTCGAAGGCGGAATCTGGGCGGAGGTCACGCTCACCCACAACGATATCGAGGAAGATAATTACGCCTTCTACATCGAGGATTTGCGTCCAATTCAGCTGTCGCGATTTGATTTCGCTCGCTACGTCGAGGGACGAAACGGCTTCACGCGCGACGAGTGGATTGATGCCATCATGCGTTCGGTCGGCTTGGAGCCTTCAAAGCTCGATCACCGCGTGAAGATGCATTTCATCGCGCGACTGGCTGCGCTGGTGGAGCCGAACTACAACTACATTGAGCTTGGGCCCCGCGGAACGGGCAAATCGTATTTCTTCAGTGAATTCTCGCCGTACGCCACGCTTATCTCTGGCGGTCAGGCAACCAAAGCAACGCTGTTCTACAATAACGCCCGCCGCAAAGTAGGTCTGGTAGGTTACTGGGATACCGTTGCTTTCGACGAAGTGGGCGGCATCAAGGTCCGTGACCCTGACACAATCCAGATTATGAAGGACTTTATGGCGAATGGCCGCTTCTCGCGCGGCGCTGAAGTCATCGCCGATGCAAGCCTTAGCTTTGTCGGGAACATCGATCTATCGGTGCAGCAGGTCGTGAACTCAACGGAGTATGATCTGTTCCAGCCGTTGCCGCCTGAGCTCGATCTCGCCGTTATGGACCGTTTTGCTGCCTATATCCCCGGCTGGGAAATGCCCAAGAACAGCAGCTCATTCCTAACCAGCCGGTATGGCTTTATTACCGACTACCTGGCAGAGGCCTTCCACTACCAGTTCAAACACACAAATCGGTACGAGGAAGTCAGCCGCCGCGTTCGTTTGGGCAAGGCCGTGGAAGGGCGCGACGAGAAGGGCATCAAGAAAACAATCTGCGCCTTCCTCAAGATTCTACATCCCAACGGCCCGCCGACTGACGAGGAGTTCGATGAATACGTCTCCTATGCGGTTGAATGCCGGCGCCGGGTTAAGGAGCAGATGAACAAGCGCAAACCGGATGACGAGTTTGCCAAAATCGGGCTCTCCTATTTCGATGCAGCCGGGAAAGAGGTTGTCGTTTATTGCCCTGAATCTAAGAACGCTGAGGCAACCCAGCAGCCCGCGCGACGCCGCCTGCGGCAGAACGGGGCAGACGCGATTGGTGAGAGTCAGGTGCCGAGTACGCCTGCTGCTTCAGAAAGTAGCCCGCCGCCGGTCGGTTTGACGGATGTGCCGTCACCCGCGCCCGATATAGCTGCCCCTGAGCTGAGGGAGCAGCATTTCACCATCCTCTATGGCGACACCGGCCATAGTTATGAGTCTATCCTTGGCCCATATTTGCGCGGCGCGACGGCGTTGGTCATCGAAGATCCCTACATTCGGATGCCGCATCAAATTCAGAACTTCGTCAGGTTCTGCGAAACGGTTCTCCGTCACAGCGTCGCGAAGAAGATTACGCTGGTGACCAGCTACGATGACAAGACGCAGTTCGCCGACATCTCCGAGAAGCTCGAAGAGCTCAAACAGAGCCTGCTAGAGCTTGATGTTGTGCTTGAAATCAATCTCAACGCCAATCTGCATGACCGGGAGATCCGGATAGACAACGGATGGGTCGTTAAGATTGGCCGTGGTCTCGACTTCTATCAGAAGCCTGGCGGATGGTTCGAGGTGGGGTCGCACGATTTGAGCCTGCGCAAGTGCTTGGAAACGAAGGTCGATATATACCGCACTCCGGGCGGTGAGATCGCTTGAGCATTACTCCTTAGAGCTCATGCGGAGAGCGTAGCGTATGCCGACTTTCGAAGAGGTGTCTGGGTCACTTGATCAGATCATGGGCGTGAAGGCAGTCTGGGGCCGTTCTTCGGAGCCGGTCATGTGCTTTGGGTCGCGTGGTGATGAGGCTCTCAAAAACGCAGGACATTTTCAGCAGGCTCGCGCGACCGCAGAAAAAGCGGTTTTGCGGCCCTATCTTGTGACTATTGGGGGCGGTGCCGAAGTTGGCAAAGAGCTGCGTGGCCGGGTTCTGGAGCTTGTGCGGGTCACGGGCGTCTACGGAGAGACAAAAGCGTTCGTCCGCGACTCCGCTTTGATGGCCCGCCTAGCGCAGTGGCCAGTCGCGGTCGTGCTGTCAGAGGTCTACCGCATTGCGAGCGAGCCGCGGCTGATTGAAGACCTTGGTTTTGCGGACAAGAACATCCTGAACAATGCCTATGACGGTGTGCGGCGCGACGAGCCCTCAATGGAGCAGCTTTGGGAGGCCTTGCGCTCCGTCGAGGTTACGCGTCGCTGGGACGTGGAGGCGTTACCCGGTTTCCGTGATCCAGGAAGAGTACAACTTTGCAGTTCGCTCTACCCCAACGTCCCCGCAGGTTCGTCTGAGGGAAAGCGGATCAGGAAGGAAATGGTCGATAAGGAGCGCGATCCCAAGCTCGCGCGGGCGGTAAAGGAAATCAACCGAGCACGCAATGGTGGCGTCATTGTCTGCGAAGGCTGTGATTTTAGCGATGAAAGCGGCGCTCTGTTTGACGCCCATCATCGCGATCCGCTCGGAAAAGGACCGCGCTGGAGTTGCCCGGAGAGTTTTGCGGTGCTCTGTCCAACGTGTCATCGCTGGTGTCATCACAAGGCTGCTGACGTTCTTCAGCCTCTTGCTATTCCCGCGTTGAGGGCGGCCCGGTGGAGTGCAGTCTCGTCGGTAGCGTCGGATTTGGCCAGGTAACGTGTGGTAGCCGATCGGCTCCAAAAACCAGCAAATGCAGTGCCTTGCATGGTTCTTGACTTCGCCCACATGACCGGGCAAGATTTCGCGGTGCATGTGAGCATAAGGTGACGCCTGGCACGTAAGAGAATTGTCGCCGATAAAGAATCCAGCGCCAGTTTAACTGGAAATGCTGATGACAATCCCGGAAACAATATTCGGAGGACGTGCGATGCACGACACGGATTCGTTTGCGCGGATGCCAGCACTGGATTCTGTTGCTGCGCAGCCGCTGGAACAAATACTCCATTCTTTCGAGAAGGAATGCGAGGTTGCGTTCAAGGAAGAGATCTACGTTGTCCGCGACAATGGCGCGGTGTTCAGGCGCTCCCGCCTGAATGCACGGCGCAGAAAGCTCGACGAGCTCTGGACCTTTGGAACCCTCAACAGGCATTCGGGCTACTTTGAGATCAACGGCCATGTCGTCCACAGGATCGTAGCCACGGCTTTTCATGGGCCGGGGCCATCGCCGGACCATGTCGTGGACCACATTGACACCAATAGGCTGAACAACCGCGCAGAAAATCTGCGCTGGGTTACGCGATTGGAGAACATCCTTCTCAATCCCATCACATGCGCCCGAATCGTGCACGCTTTCGGCTCGCTTGAAGCCTTCTTCGATAATCCTGGCGCAGCCACTATCCCCAACTGGGGCTGGATGCGCGTTGTTACAAAGGAAGAGGCGCAGCAATGCCGTAGGCAGCTGGAGCGGTGGGCACAGACGGCAGAGGTGGGCCGAGGCGGGTTCCTCGGAGAATGGCTTTTCAAACCCGCGACTGAAAACGAGCCCCCGGCTACGGTCAATCTCGATCCCTCTTCATTAGGTGAGATTCAGCGGGAAGCTCGGGAGGTGGTGACTTTTTCGTCTTCGCCGGGTCAGGCGGCCGCGCCTCCTGGGCGAAGAGCCGTTGTCATAGCGCCAGAACCGGAACCACTGGATGTGCCCTCGCTCACTGCATGCGCGTTCCAGCGCAAATGGCGTACGCCGACCGAGTTTCCACAGTGTCCTGGCTCCGCTTCTGAAGACGGCATCGCCAGCTATCGGGAACGGCTCGTACCCGGCAGTGTCTTTGCCCGAAATCGCTATGGAGAAAGCCCTGTTGTGGAGGCAGCCATCGGCCCAAACGGCGTCCTTTCCGTGGTCTGCAGCAGTCCATCGGGCGTCAAGGACTGGTCACACGCCAAGGTGTATCTCGAAGGGGAAGCGTTTTGTCATGAGTCTGGCGGTACATTCTTCAGTCGCGAAGGCGCGATGAAGGCCCACTGCATAACGATTGGCGCGCTGTTTAATCAGTACGAGGGGTCTATCGACGATTATTGTTAGAATGCCGTCAATACAGCGGGAGAGTAGATGCGGATCACGTTGTCAAAAGTTGAAATAGAGAAATACGCTAACACCTACGACTACACGGAAGACGAGACGCTGTGTTTGCTAATGGGCGAAGCCCAGAAGCGCGGTTTTATGACGCGTAACGACCTTGAGGCGGTCGCGAAGTGGAAATGGCGCGGCGGTCGAACCCGCCAACTGGCAGCTGAGAATTCAGAGGAAGAAGTCCGTGAGATAACTCAGATCGCATTTGCAGCGAAGAGTGAACGATTGAGGATTGGCGCTCTACTGGCTTTGCGCGGTGTGCAGAGGCCCATGGCTAGTGTGATCCTGCATTTCGCTTTCCCCGACAAATACCCCATTCTTGATATCCGGGCGATGAAATCTGTCGGCGGTTCCACATTCTATACCTTTGAGAAGTGGATCGCCTATACGGCACTCTGCCGGCAGAAGGCGACGGCTGAAAATGTTACGCTGCGCACTTTGGACCGAGCGCTGTGGAGTGCTGACAAAACCCAGAATCCGAGAAGGCGGAAAACGCCACTGGCCGGTACATGACTTAGCGGGAGTTTGGGGGCTTTCAGCCGTTTTCGCCAGATCTTATAGCAGCTTGCACCAGAGCGAAGAGCCGGTGATAAAGATAATCGACCTGGCTGTGACTGGTTATCGCTTCACGATCCGTTTCTGAATGACGAATGCGAAGCTGATTTCCGAGGTCAGTGAGCGCAACCGCATCTTGCTCCAGCGCTGCGCGAAGCCGAGGCGAATCGGGTCCGGATAACGAATCGAGCAGGGACGAAATACCAGCCTTCTTTGCCATTCCGTTTCGGGTCTTCAGGCGCTCCCAGGCATCCCACAAGGCTTCTAGAGATTCGCGCCGTATATCGAGGTCGGCATCGAGAAACTTGCGGCGCGACTTATCGAGCAGCTGATCAAGTTCAGAATCTCCAGTGCGGAAAGCGGCACGGGACAGAGTGTCGGCAAGTGCCAATGGCGCAAGACGAATAATCTCACCACTCTCGCTGAGCTCAAAAACAAGGCCATTGCGGCGGAAGATGCGGTTGATTGCTTCACGAAATTCGGCGCGTCCGCTTTCGACGTCGAAACTGAGGTGATGATGTCCGAAATAGGAGTGGTATGAACCTTCGATGGGCTTACCTACAGCCCGCCAGCAGAATTCGATCATGTCGAGCGCGTCGAGCATAGGCGGCATGGCTGCGTTCGGTCGCCACGGCTGCTCGTCAAGATTCGGAATTTCCGAGCGCATCACATCCCAAAATGCGGTCTCGTCAGTGCCGGTCGTACCGCGCCCATCGGGGCATGCGGCAGGAAACAGCGCACCGAAAGAGCCATCATCGACACGGCTGCGGATTATTGCGCGGATGCCGCCCCAGACGGCTTCGTTGATAGTATCGCGGTCGCGGGGCAGCGCGCCGGTTTCTCGTTCGCTGAAATAACTCATGCGGCAATAGCCTTAAGGAGGCGCGTCACAATATCGGATGCCTCGCGCTGGCGGAGAGCGCGGGCATCTTTGGCTTCGGCGTCGTCGTCTTCTCCCATTTCGAACTTCGCGACAGCCACGGGACCACTCTTCTTGTAGCCTTCTGTATCGGCATCATCCGTGAAGTGCGTGGCCAAGAGTCCGAGCACTTCCGAAACAACTTCTTTGTGCTTGCCTTCAAGAGCAGCCTTGAACTTGGCGGCAGCGGCCTCGATCCCGTCGTCGAAATGCTCAAGGCAGTAGATCAGATCGTGAGCGTCCTTACGCTCGTCTCGTTGGTCCACGGCATATGTCTTTAGGCAGGTAAAGGCGACCAGGTCGGCATAGTGAAGATTGACGGTCGCAATTCCGTTCTCGCCCAGCAACTCGGCCTTAATCTCCCTTGTCTCATGGTGGTCGAAAACGATCGATGAGTGTGGGATGTTTAATGCTGAGACGTTGCCATCGGTTGGCAATTCCATCACCTTACCGCCCGATTTATCGGGATCGTCGGCCAGCAGTTCGACGATGACTTTTATCCCGCCCGTGAACACTTCCCAGCGCCAGGAGACGGCTTTTCCTGCGCTGTTTGTTGCGCGGGCAAAGCCCAGCCTTTTGAAGTTATCTTCTAGCGTGTGATATGCGTCCGTATCAGATAACATTTGAAGCTGAATTACGACATCCAGATCACCCGTTCCTGCGTGGGCTGGAATATGTGGCGGCCGTTTCGTGATAAGGTAACGGGGAGTGAGGCCGCCAATCAGATAGATGGAGTCCCGCCACGGCCCAAGGCCCCGGATCAGAGTCACAAGGACTCTCTCGCAGTTTTCCGTGACTTTAGGATCGTACCCTTCGGCTGTTGCAGGTTTCGTCATAATCAAATCCTCAGTAATTCTTTTCTCAAATGTTCGGCCATGTCGCGGGCGCGTCCTTCGCCGCGAAGAAGATCCAAATAAATTTGCACAGTACTTGCGAGCCAGACGCCGTCTACCTTCTCCCTAAACAGAAACTCGCCATGCGTTTTCGTTTCGAGGATGTCGACATTCGCGCCTTCGGTAACTAGGCGCGCATCGAAGGCGGCTAGCATGTGCTCGACACCACGCACGGGTGAGACCCGTATCGCAAGACGCGAGTAACTCGACAGGAAGGGGGCATATCGCTGTGCGGCAGCTTCCTGGGTCAGAGCATATTCAATGCCCTCACCCTCACAGTGCGTCGCAATACGGTTCGTCAAGGCAGGTAGATCGCCTCCCGGTACGTAGTAACGACGACGGGGCAATTGCCGCCGCGAAGCCTGTATCTGCGTTTTCCACTCATCTAAAAGCCCCCCGGCATTGGTGAGACGACGCTCCTTCGAGGGCCCTTGGCCGCGCGTCGATACCCATTCCATCTTCTCCAGCCCTGTGAGGGTTTCTGAGGCGGTGGCGGGGGACACTTCCGCGATATGCGAAAGCTCTGTTACGCCCAGCCAATCGTCGCGCTTCATTAGCAGCGCGTGCAGAACCTGTGAGCGCTTCCCAGTAAAAAAAGAGCGGACAGATTTTTCGAGTGTCTTAGGAACGGGGCGTTCGATGTAAAGGTATGCCCCCTGGGCCGGGACAAATAGACTACCGCCGGTATCGAAGAAACCCACATTCTCAGTTTGCAGCAGCTTGCGCGCTCCCTCTGAGATCGATTCAGCTGCGACCAGGGGAATGGCGGGAATGTTTTGTCCATGAGCATATGCATTGCGGACTTCATGCAGTTGCCATAGCAATTGACGGACATCGCGGGGGTAGACGGACTTCCTGATTTCGACAAGGAGCATGACTTCCTTGCCGGCGATTTCCAAATCGACGGCTGCATCGATGTGCCGCGCTGAACTGCTAATAATCGAGCGCTCGTCCCTGGCGGTTGCGGCTTGCACATGAGGCAGCGATTCCAGGGCTGACGTCAGCGCTTCGAGTGTTCTGCGGTCCTCTTCAGCGCCCTCAATCATCCCAAATTTGCCTTTTTCGCTGTGCAGTGAATAAGCCCATTATGCCGAAAGTTCGCTGGAGCGTCAATATTCACTGTGCAGTGAATATCTCTGAAATGGTCGCTGGCAGCGTTAATTGTAGGCAACTCAGAGGCTTGGCAGCGCTCAAGGGGTGGCGCTACGCGGCGGCGCCGGCAACGTGACGGATAAATTATAACGAAAAAACAATGAGATAGGAGTTCTCAGTTTCGTCCTGTCCGGCGCGCCAATACAATCAATAGGTTAAGCCTGAAATCAGGCGGTTTATCAAAACCTCCCACACGATCATCCCACAATGCGTGTGGCCACTTTCCTGATGGTGGCATCTGGACTCGTCGGTTGCCAGACGGGCGAGCAATACCAGGCCGACGTCAATGCTAGCCTGCATGCACCGCTAAGCGCGTATCACGGCACCACAATGGCAGACTTCACCGCACGAACCGGTTTGCTTCCGGACGACTACTATCCTGTTGGGGCCGACCGGGTGTTTGTCATTCGAGGCAACCCAGTCTATGTGACCTTGCCGGCCACCGCCGTGACGTCGGCCATCACGAGGGAGTCGGTGTGCCAGCTTCTACTCCGGAAGGTTCACGTCGGCGACGGCGGGTCAGCCGCTACGGCAGCGGTGCAGCTTGTCGCTCCGGCGTCGGACGAAATACGGCGGACAACTAGGACCGACGGGGTGGTCGCTCAATCGTGGTCATGCTCGCCGCGGCTGAAATGCACCCAAATCAGTTCGTGCGAGGAAGCACGATGACACCTTCAGAACTGCTCGTGGGGCGGCAATCTCAACCGAGACAATGACGGAATACCGTGCGAGAGCGTGTGTTGAGGAGAGGCCCCCGGGTGACCACTCACGCATAATGTCGGACGCTCGCCAGCCAGTTCCTCACCAGCTACGGCCGCGCACTCTTTGGTGCGGCTGCCGGTATCGGATCCAGAAGGGTGGGCTCGCCCGTCTCAGCCTGCCCCTCTGGCAGATGCCCGTCAGGGCTCAATTCGTCGACGGCCTCCGGCAGGTTCACGGCGAGCTACGTCGTCCCCGATACCCTTCCCCAGCCTGGAACTCGTTAGGCTCATTTCCTGGAGCCGGCGGATCGACGCGGCCCACGCAGCCAGAACTGACTGTACGGGTGATCGCGGATCGCGTGCCAAGAGCCCTTGAAGGAACCTTCCTCGCCAGCAGTTCATTGCTTCCCGCCATACCGGCAATGGGAGACATTCAATGAAAACGCTAGCTGAGATTTTCGAACACACCCTCGAAGACGTTTTCTACGCGGAGAACGCAATCACCAAGGCACTGCCAAAGGTTGCCAAGGCGGCCAAGGATGCCAAGCTCAAAAAAGCCGCAGAGGATCATTTGGAAGAGACGAAGGGGCAGATCGCCACTCTTCGAAAGGTGTTTGAGTCCATCGGCAAAAAGGCGAAAGGCGAGAAGTGTGATGCAATCGAGGGGCTAATCAAAGAGGCCGACGGCCTCATAGAGGAAGCCTCCGGAACCGCGCTAGATGCAGGACTTCTTGCCGCTTGCCAAGCCGTCGAACACTACGAAATCGCGAGATACGGTTCGCTGAGGGAATGGGCGAAGGTTCTGGGACACGATGAGGCGCACAAGCTTTTGAGCGAGATACTCGACCAGGAGAAGGCAACAAATAACAAGCTGACCAACCTGGCGGTCACATCGGTGAATAAGGCCTGAAGGCCTAAAGGCATCTGCCCTGTCAGGCGATTGGCCGGGCAGAATCCTCTTCGTCGATCTCGCGGACAGCATCGTGCCAGTGTTTTTCGTGCGTGCCGTCTTGGCGCCCTGCGCGCTCCCACAGTTCGTAGGCACGCTTTTGAATGCGTCTTTCTCGGGCCTCGTCCAGAGAGTCGCCACCTGTCTCGAATGCATCTGAGAGATCGCGCTTGTCTGGACCGGAAAGGTTTTCGCCCGCGGCGTCTCTTGCCGTATCAGGGTCCTCCACCGCAGGTAGGTAACCTCTCGGTCGATTTTCTTCCGGCCCTTCCCAGCGTGGCAATTGATCGGTCGTGCCGGGCGCGGCAGGTATGGAGCGTTTAGCCATTGAGATATCCTCCCATCCTCGACGGATGAACTCGGATAGCTGAATGAAGTTCCCGTGCGTATCAGCGAGTCTCAGTCAAGATGCCGCCCTTTTGGAACATGCGGAGATGCGAGGTATTTGCATATCTGGAAAGCACTATGAGTTCTTTGCCCGGTCAAGCCAACGCAATGCGGTCTTCACTTCAAGCGTTCTTTCAACAACGTACCCTTGCACCCGCCAAGCGCCGGCGCGATTGAGGGTGTTGCATTCATCACATCTCAGTCGAGCACGAGGTTTGAGCTTGTGAGCCGAGTGCTTTGGATGAAGGAGTCTGTGGGATTCAGGACACAGTGGTTCCGGACACGCAAGGCGAACCTTCCGTGTTTGTTTCACACCAAGCAGACAGTCTAGCCAAGTCGGCATGTTCACCTCCCGCCCACTTGACCAATCTCGCTGTTCTCCAGGGCGTGCAAGACAACTCAATCTATGGAGCCTGACCGATTGCCGGCTTGATTTATCTCAGTCAGGTCAGCGCCTGGAAGCTTCCCGCTGCAAAATCTGCGAAGCATACATGGCGCGCCTCAGTCCGGAAGCTTCGAAATATCGCGCGCTATACCAAGATCCTCGGTGGTGCGGCCCGCACGGTGTCCGGAAGCAAGCCTTCCTCCGCGACCCGCTCTCGACGCTCTGGTACACGCGCCTGGCCACCGATCGGCTGATCTTCGATCAACTGTAGATGACGGTCGATCCCTCCAGGAGCGTGCGCCCGATCTGACCCGAATGCTCGGCTCGTAGTATCCGCGTCTATCGTAACTCAATCCAAGCCGGGGCATGGTCACTCGCGCCATCCAGGCCTCTAATCTCCCGATCAACTCCGGCTCCTATCAGCCGCTCCGCCAGATCCGGCGTCAGCAGCAGATGGTCCAGGCGAAGGCCGGCGTCTCGTGGCCAACGGTTTCGTTTGTAGTCCCAGAACGTGTAGATGCGCTCGTCTGGATGGAGTTTGCGTATTGCATCCGTCCAGTTTCTCCCAACGAGCCGGCGGAAGGCTGCACGGCTCTCGGGCTGGATCAGCGCGTCATTGTCCCATGACCTGGTCGGATAGATGTCGAGTTCGGTTGGCGCGACGTTGAAGTCGCCGGCCAGCACGACGGGCGCGCCAGTCTTTCGTAGCCGTGTTGCATGTTGTTGAAGCCGTTCCAGCCAGGCGAGCTTATATTCGAACTTCGGGCCGGGCCGCGGATTGCCGTTCGGAGAATAGACGCAGACAATCAGCAGTCCTTGCACCGCCGCCTCGATATACCGGCTCTGCTGGTCGCTGTTATCGCCGGGAAGCGCGCTGCGCGTCAGAACCGGCTCGCTGCCCCGCGCCAGAATCGCAACACCATTCCAAGTGCGCTGTCCCATCCAGACGGCCTGGTAGCCCGCCTCGGCGATTTCGGCCGCGGGAAAATCACGGTCGCTAGATTTGAGTTCTTGGAGGCAAACCACGTCCGGGTGCCTTGCCCGAAGCCACCCAAGGAGATTAGCGAGGCGCCGATTGACGTTGTTGATGTTGTATGTGGCAATGCGCATGGATCAGCGGAGAAGCAGTGATCGGCGGACGAGTCCTGTCGCCACGCAACTACCTCAAATTTACGCTCGCTACGCTGTCTTTGTAATCCTCCTTCGGATCGCCCATTCCGAGGAACATCTTCACGCCCGCGACAATGCTGGAGGCGTCCTTCCAGATTTCAGCATCAGTTGCGTCGAAACGAAGCAGACAGAGCTTCGGGTCAGCTTTGCCCCGCTCGAACCACGCCGCGACATAGCGGTTCCAAAGTCGGTCGATGACGGCACGGTCGTCGTCAACTCGCAGCGTGCCTTGGACTGTGGCAAAGAGGTCGTGGCCCTTCGCCGCATAGACCAGCGTGGCCTCCTGGGCTCGCGACGCACCCTCTGCAAGTTCAGTGTCTTTCGCGGTGAAGAAATAAACGACGTTCCGATCCCCATCAAACTGGGCCGTCATCGGTCGTGGGTGAACTCCGGGCACTCCGATCATCGCGGTCATATCGGAGCGGATAGAATCCCAAAATTTCGTGGCGAATTCCTGATCGTCTTGCACGGCTGGTCTCCTTTGAGACTGCCAAACGCGCTGTCGGTGGCAAAGTTCCTCGCCTCTCCATCTCTGCAACCAAGCGGTCAAAGATCACACAGTAGCGAGGCGCCTGCCTGCGTTTTCAGTATCCACCGATGATCGGGAGCACCTCGCCGGTGATGTAGCTGGAGCAGTGCGATGAGGCGAGAAAGACATAGGCTGGCGCAATCTCCTCCGGCTGGGCCGGGCGCTTCATAGGGGTCTTTTCGCCGAACTTCGAGACGTCCTCGGCCTCCTTCTCCGACGGGTTGAGCGGTGTCCAGACAGGGCCGGGCGCCACGGCGTTGACACGGATTCCCTTGCTGATCAGGTTGCCGGACAATGCTCGGGTGAAGGCATGGATGCCACCCTTGGTCATCGAATAGTCGATCAGTTCCTTACTGCCGTCGATGCCGGTGACCGAGCCGGTGTTGATGATCGCCGAGCCCGGCTTCATGTGCGGCACGGCTTCCTGCGCCATGTAGAAATAACCGTAGAGGTTGGTCTTCAGCGTCGTATCGAAATGCTCTTCCGTCAGATCCTTGAATTCGGCAGAATGGATCTGGAAGGCAGCATTGTTGACCAGAACGTCTAACCGTCCGAACTTTTTCACTGTTTCGGCGACGGCCTTGCGGCAATAATCACGTTCGGTGACGTCGCCAGGCAGCAGGATGCATTTGCGGCCTTCGGCCTCGACCGCCTTTTTGGTCGCCTCGGCGTCCCTGTCCTCGCTGAGGTAGGAGACGGCAATGTCGGCGCCCTCGCGGGCGAACAGCACCGCCACCGCGCGGCCGATGCCGGAATCGCCGCCGGTGATCAGCGCCACCTTGCCGTCCAGTTTCTTCGAGCCGATATAGAACGGCGCGTCATACATGGGCGGCGGTTCGATCTTCCATTCCTCGCCGGGTTTCGGATGATGCTGCTTGGGAAAGGGCGGCGCGGGATATTTGCGCGCCGCGGCTTGCATGGAGTGTGCGTCGGCGGATTTCGGCTTGGAAGCGTCCTTGCGATCGACACTCTTCTGTATCTTGCGTTGCTTGCGCGCCTCATTCGCGGCTTCGGACCCTGTTGGCATTTGTGAACTCCTCGTGATGCCGTCCAACGCGCGAGGCCTTGAAAAGTTGACGATCCGTCCTGGCAAATAGCGGCTCCCGCGTGCTGGTAGGCCTCGTGCGCACGCTGTCTCGCCGGCGCTTCAATTCCGGGAGAGGGTTGCGTCGCCGCCGATCTGCGGAACACGGGCGCCAGGCTATCGACCGTGCCAGTGCTTCACTACATCAAGTCGATCGGGCTGCCGCTGCCGCCCGACGACACCGCCAGCGCATATGCCGCAGCCTTCCTGATCGGTGTCTGTGCCATGTGGATCGCCGACATCATGTTCGAAATCGTCGTGGGGTGTTTCGGGCCGAAGGCTGCCGTCGACTGATCATTCCCCAATTCGACAACATGATCGCCCCGCCGGCTCCGCCCGTAGCGCGGCATTGCAGCGACTCCGAATTGCCATCAGAACCGCGAGCAAGTGGCGCGGTTCCACGGATCGGGGAATTCCCTTTACGGCAGAAGCGAACGGCCTGCGACTTCGAACGCGGCCCCGGCGCCAATGGCGATTGCGGTCACGAGACCGGCTATCAGTAGGGCGATAAGGATCGGATTATCATCTACGGCAGTACGTCAGGCTGGGGCGTCAGGCGAAGACGTTGATGGAGACTTCCGAAATGTCAGTTCATCCCTGATCGCTTCCTCAATATCGCAAACGACCTCTTCGACCTCTTCCACAGTCAATCCGCTTTTCCGGGCGGCTGTCAAGCAGCGCTCAGCCAGGATCGGCAATGCCAGTGCTGGCTCATTGATATGCAGCGGCGTGATGTTTTCATCGAGCCATTTATCCATGAAATTTTCGGCCCGTGTGGTCATGGTTTGCTCCAAGTCAGATCCACAGGCAGTGCGATCTACTCGCATTTCCGGCGCGACCCGCCTCCATAAGGCTGGTAGGAATTGTCTTCCGGGCTGTAGGAGCGGTAGCGCGAAAAGCATGCGGCGATATGCCGTTGCGTGAGGTAGTTCGCGGGCTCTTCCACCTCCTCCACAGGGTATCCCACAGGGGGTTGATCAGGGGTAGTCTCCGTACTGTAGAATGGTTCTCCGCTCCGGCCGGAAGCATCGCTGAATGGAGAGACGCACGGCCGCCGTCTACCACTGTAGGACCTGTAGCTATTGTCTTCTTGTCGATACGATCGATAGCGCTCCGAACACCACTGTACGTGCACCATCGCGGCTGGCTCTTCGGCTGCCGGTTCAGGCGAGGGTTCGGGCGTCGGATTCTGGATCGCTCCAGTGGTCGTCATATCGACGGGTGGGCGATTAGTCCCTTTTACTGCGGCCCGTGGCGCGGAGGGGGCTTTCGCTGTTAAGCGCTCGATAGGCTCGGCGGAGGCTGCTACTGGTTCGATGGTCCAGGGCGATCCTTCGTTTGCCTTCCAGATCGGCACAGGCTCCGCTTCATTTGTGATATAGATCGCGGAAATGGCGCCAGCGGCGAAAATCGAGAGCGTTATGACGAAGCCGCTCAACGTGGCGAGAAAGAGTTTCATGCTACATTATTCTCGTATTAGACGATCCCGTTGGAGAACCGCTACACAGTTCGGGCAGGTAACCTCGCGGTTCGGCGTGAGCCTAGCTCCGGCTGGAATGTCGCCGCCACCACAGCGCTTCCAAAATACCTTCCCCTTGTTGGATGAATCTGTTTCTTCAACGACATGAATCAATCCGTGAAGGTCAATGGCGGTGAACAAGTTCGCGCTGGCCTTTTTTTTGCCATTGAGTTGCCCCCTGGGTTCAAACCTCGGCCCGGAGGCCGAGGTTGAGCCTGTCCCGATCAGTCCATTACATGGATGATCTTGTGGGTTGCCGGATCGACCACCACCGTCCGCTTGTCGACGACCGTGTAGCGATACTTCTGGTCGGGGACCTCATACAATTCCACTGTGTCGGGGACAGTGTTGCCGACGTTCAGTTCAACGCCGGGCAACTGGATCGAAGCGATTGGCTTCTTCTTCACATATTCGCGAACGATCGTTTCCTGTTCCGGCTTGAAGATAACAACATCGTCGGCCATCGCGGAACCAGCAAAGGCGGCCAGGGCCAATCCGGCGACTGCGCTCGTGAGATAAACCTTCATAACAGTCTCCTTTGGAAGGATAAGGCTTCGATCACGTCGAAGCGCTGACCAACGGAGCCTGGAGCGGGATGTTCCTCTATGGGGCTTCAGGCCCATGGCCGTTGGGACTAAAGGCCCAATCGTCCAATGCATTGGTCTCAATGGTTCAAACGCGGAGGAACATTCCGGAGCCACATTCCGTTGGCGTGCCACTCAACAGGAGGCGGACATGGACAACAGCGTTTACCAGGCGCGGTGGCTCTTCTTTCCGGTCATCGCAGTCGGCTTTGCGTTCCTAAGCCTGGGGATGATTGTCAGTTGAGTACACAGTTTCACAGAAGCGCAGGTACCGTCCCTCACTGCGCTGACAGGCCCTTCGGCCACAAGCAAGCTGAAGGGTTGGTACCCGTCGCCGGGCTTCTCTCGATTTCTTCTCGGCGACGGGTGCACATTGGAGGTTGGCGCATGTGGAGTCGTCGCGAGGCACAGGCATTTCGACCCGATGAGGTCAGGCTCTTGCAGGAGTGCTTTGATGTGATCGTCGTAAAGCACTTTCTTGAATCGCGATCGGAGAGGGCTGAGGAAATTGCAAGCGCACTCGTCCTTGCGTTTCAGCGTGGCGTCAGAGACCGGGACGAACTCATCCGGCTCTCTGACCTGGCAGACCGGGAAACCCACGCTTCCGAAATCTAACGTTTAAGGCGACGGCTATGGGCCCTGACCCGCATCTATTCCGAGCAGCCGACTTCCTCAGCAGACCACCGGGTTTCTATTTGATCCTCGCGCTGATGATTGGATGCACGCTACTGATTCCGCTTGGGCTTACTGACGTTGTCACCTTCGGTCTCAGCGTCGTGGCAATCGTCATCACAGGCGTTGTACTCGTCCAAGGTTATCGCGACACCGCCGCGATCCATGCGAAACTTGATGAAATCATCGTAGCTTTGAAAGAGACACGAAACGACGTCGTCGGTCTTGAACATGAAGACCCGAAACACATCCGGGAAACCGTGCGTCGCTTGGAACGTGAAGCCCACAAGATGCCGCATTGGCCGAGAACAGACTAGGCGACTGCGCGACTTGTCCGTACCAAGACGTTCGAACCGTCGGCACGGGCACCCTTTTCCGTGAACCGTCCCTCTCCGCCACAACCGTGGAACCGCTCAGCCCAACAAGCCGTTTCAGTCGATCGATATCTGTTACAGCGAAGACGATCGAAAGAAGGGCGACGAAGCGATTGAGTGTGCAGGGGCAGAGCGTTGTTCGATTGCCTTCCCGTACAGACGTGGTTGAGCATGCGCGCGTCGTTGATCGCGGAACGAAGATTTTCAGGCGATTGGGCGCCCTCGTAAGCAGTCTCTCCCTCGCGATCCAGTTTTTCATTGTAGGCGGGCTAGTTTCTCTGCTTGCGATGCTGATGGTCGGCGGCGCCGTCACCCTGTTGATCGAGCGGGCGGTCACCCGCAATGCAGGCGCAACGACGGCCCTTTATGTAGACAGCGTGATTGCTCCGCTGCTGCCCGATATGCAGAAGACGCAACGCCTCGACGATGCGCTGGGGCACGCGCTCGATGAGACGCTGGGACAGGGTGCCCTCGGGCAACGTCTGGCTGCCATGCGCCTCTGGGCGCCGGACGGCACCGTACTATACGCCAACGACAAGGGGCTGATCGGGCAGCGATTTGCGCCGACACCGAATCTCAAGCAGGCATTTTCCGGCACCATGGTGGTGAATTACGAACGCTTCGACACCCTAGACAAAGATGCGGTAAGGCCCTCCGGCCCCCTGCTGGAAATCTACAACCCGATCCTGCAGCCCTGGTCCGGCGATGTGGTGGCCGTTATCGAGTTCTACGAGTATGCCCATGACTTCGAAGCCACGCTGCAGAATGCGCGGGCGCGCAGTTGGCTGGCCGTGGCGGGCGTGATCGTCGCCTTCTTCCTTACACTTTATGCCGTCGTTTTGCGGGGCAGCCGCACAATCGCGCGGCAGGCCGGCGACCTCAACAGGCGAGTGGTGGAGTTGACGGCTCTAGTCGACCAGAACCACGCCTTGCATCAGCGCATCAAGGGGGCGTCGCAACGCGCAACCGCGCTCAACGAAAGATTTCTACGGCGCCTCGGAGCAGATTTGCATGATGGGCCGGCGCAGTTCGTCGCGCTCGCCGCCATGCGCCTTGAAAGTGAGACCGTGCTTGGCAAAGCCGTGCCGGAGAAAATACGTGAACAGGAGGTCCTATCCATCCGCGCCAGCCTGGAAGAGGCCCTCCAGGAAATTCGCAGTCTCTGCAACGGCCTTGTGCTTCCCCAGATCGAGGCGGCCCAACTTCCCGAACTCATTGACCACGCCATTGATGCATATGAGCGGCGCACGGGAGCGCGGGTCGAGAAACGTCTCGCTCCAGTTTCGGCTACTTTACCGATCTCGGAGCGAATCTGCCTCTATCGCTTCCTTCAGGAAGCCCTCAACAATGGCTATCGCCACTGCCGGGGTGCGTCGCAGATAGTGACGATGACTTGTAGTGAGAACCGGATCGTCGTCGCGGTTTCGGACGACGGGCCAGGCTTCAATCCTTGCGATGTTGCTACCGACAGCCTCGGCCTCGCAGGCATGCGCGAACGTGTCGAAAGCCTAGGCGGGCATTTCGATCTGAGTACGTCGCAGAAAGGTACTATTCTGACCGTCACTCTCGACCTCAAGGAATTGCCTCTGCCATGAAGCCGCCAATCACCATCGCGGTGGTCGACGATCACCCACTGTTTCGCGAAGGCGTGATCCGCAGCCTTTCCGAAACGGGGCACCTCGACGTAGTGGCTGCCGGCTGCACTGGCGATGATGCCCTCCGCATCGCGGTGGACAATCGGCCGGACATCTTGCTCATCGACCTGTCAATGCCGGGCGGCGGCCACTCTGCCATCAAGTCGATTCTGAGCCGCAATGCCACTCAATGCATCGTCGTTCTGACGGCATCAGAGAGCAGCGAGGACGTTATAGCCGCGCTCAACGCGGGGGCGAAGGGTTACGTCCTCAAGGGCGTAGGGTCGCGGTCACTGGTCGAGATCCTTTCAGCCGTAAGGGATGGCGAAACTTACGTCACTCCGAGCCTATCGGCACATCTACTCTCCGCACTTGTCGGTACGGGCCGATCAGCTAATGCACTCGATCTCATGGGGACATTGAGCGAGCGTGAGCGCGAGGTGTTGACCCTTGTCGCATCGGGGCTCAGCAACAAGTCAGTCGCATTGCGCCTCAATCTCACAGAGAAAACTATCAAGCACCACATGTCGCGCATATTCTCCAAGTTACAGGCAAGCAATCGCACCGAAGCAGCGATGATTTTCCGCAACTCGGTCGAAGCTGGGTCTACGGCTTAGCGTACCGAACGGAAGCGCAGATAGTCTTTTGGCGTGGCAATTCTGTTGACTATGGTCCGCCCCTTGGCGTCACGCATCTCATAGCGTCCATTGCGGATTATTTCGCTCATACCATTGCGGTGCCTGACGTCGGCTGTGGCGGGAGCATCAATCGACGGCGTCGTGGCGGGTGTCTGGGACGCTTCCTTTTCCCTGTCTTTGCTTTTGCCGCCGCCATTTCCGTTGCCATTGCCACCACCGTTGCCGTTGCCGCCACCATTGCCGTTGCCGTTGCCGCCACCATTGCCGTTGCCGTTCCCGTTGCCGCCACCGTTGCTTTGGGCTTGGGCGTGCGCGGGCGAGAGGGCGAAGACCCCATTGGAAATTTGCGGCACATAGGGACAGATGGTCGCCGTAGCGACTAAAGCCGTAGAACCAACCTGCGAAAGAAAATGTCGTCGCGAGAGCATCATAATAACCTCGCTACTGGAACAATTTTGGCTGGCCTGCGGTTCCCTGGGCAAGCAGGCCATGAACCGGCCGGCTCTCCAAATGTCTATGATCGCCGGGTGTACTGGCGAGATGAGCGGGGGTGATGTGGCCGATATCCGCTGTCCTCAGGGTTCGCTAAGGGCAGTTATTGGAGGTTAAGCGGACGGCTCGGGTTTGCGCGGTTCTCATCTCTCGTATACTCGACTCGGTGGCGAAGCCTGTCTAACCCTTCGGGTTGTCGTCCTGCATTTCTTGGGACCAGCCTCGCGTTCGGGCTTTATTGTGTTCGGTGATCCGGCATGATTGGGGCCGGACGAGTTCGAGCGGTTCGCTGATTCCGCGTAGGCGGAATTCTGCATTGACATCGCAAAAATCTAGGCGACCGTCGAAACGTTCGGGAGTATTTGCCCATAGGTCCATGCCCTCGATGAAGCGCTGTTGAAGCTATTCGAGGCTCACGTGCTGAAACTTGCGCCCACGGGCGACATAATCTTCAGCCAAGTCCAACAGCGCCTTCGCCAACACGTGGCGGCCGAAATCGGGGCGCCGGGGCTGTTCTCTGCCATGGCCGCTCCTCCTGATCGAAGCATCTATCTGGCTGGGGACCCACGCAAGCCGTCTCTCCGCGAGGGGAAGTGCTTGACGACATCCGCAAATCCTAGCACGCTCAAAAATGTTGGGCGAGGAAGGACCCGCCTGGCATTCGCGCGGGTGATCTGAGACCTCCTCAAATCCCCCGCGCGTCTAACTGGTCACCGGCGCCCTTCCCCAGCCCGAGGAAGCAGGGCGGCAGTGGTCAGGCGGATCAGTGTCAGGTTCTGCCTGTAGATCACTACGAGCACGAGTATGATGATGCCCGTGAAAAGCGCCATGAAATGTTCGGCGGTCCATTGTGTAACGAACATTCGCGGCCCTTAACAAGGCATCACCATGCCGCCAGATTTCATGGCGCGCAAGCCAGCGCCTCGGCTCGAGGAACGTGCTAGATTTCCCACCTTCTTCAATCTCACGCCTAGCCCCGCCCGTCGTTCTCCGGGATGAACTGGACGCGGGTGGTCCGCACCTTACTCCATGTCCGGCTCATTGCTGCGCTGGAAAAGCACCATGGCCCGGCCATACACGCCAAGCGCGCGTTTGGCCTCCCGCAACCAGGCGATGACGCCTATATAATTCAATGCGAGCGTCTTGGCGCGGTTCGGATCGCCCGCTCTTCGACGCTGCTCGGCGGGGCCGAACACAGCTTGGAGGTCTCCTGCCTCGTCGGGATCGATCGCCGCCACCACAACCAGCTTCGGGGGCGGTATCCTGGAAATAGGTTTCGTGCGTATGGTCGCCGAGCCATTTGGTGCGCCGCAGGCCTGTATCCGCACAAACGAGTCGTACCCTCCTTGCCCCCGAGCAGCCAACAGTTATGCTGGCGTCGCCCACGGGGAGGATACAGGGCATTGCGACAGCTTCCGGCGAGATTGCATCTGCTGGGCATCATTGCCGCTGCGGTTGTGCCACTCTGGCTGTTTGGAGCATATCTGCTTGGTCAATACGCATTGACCGAGCGCCAGCGTTATGATCGCGAGGCTCTGCAGGTCGCCCGGACCATATCGCTCATCGTTGAGGGCCATCTTGGCAATTTGCTGACTGTCGTGGAGGGCCTCGCCAAGTCTTCAGCGTTAGAGAACAACGACCTTGAGCAATTTCGCGAGGAAGCGCTACGCCTGGTCAACCGAACCGACCGCGCGATCGCGCTGCAAGATTTGGGGGGCCGCCATCTCTTCAGCACCAATATAGCTTATGGCACGACGGCGCCTGCTATTCCTTTTTCGCCTCGGGACATCGAAAATGCCAAGGCGGGGCAACGCATTGTCAGCGATGTCTTCCCCAACCCGGCGTCCAACGAATACCGCATCGCCATAGGGTTGCCGGTTCGAGGACCGGGCAATCAGGAATGGCTCCTCGCCATAACAATTCCTACCAGCCGGCTACGGGACATCATACTGCCGGCGGTACCGGAAGGATGGACGATCGGTATCGGCGACCGTGATGGCCGGTATGTCGCGCGATCTCAAATGCATGAAGAAATGACAGGCAAACCCGGCCTGCCTGAATACTTGAACAAGGTAGTGGGGAGTTCGGGCACTTTTACCTCGCAGAATTTCCAGGGCCTCACACTTCTGGCCGGCTATTATCGGTCCAATTTTTCGGGATGGTTCTATAGCGCAAACGTCCCCCTGACGGTGGTTCAGGCGCCACTTTGGAAATCTGTCGTGGCCATAGCGTTCGCGGGGCTTGCCGCCGTTCTTGTCTCGGCAGCCCTGGCCTATTTCGTGGGGGACCGGTTCGCCAACGCTGCCGCCGCGCTTGCTTCTCGTGCCCAAGCACTCGGCCGGGGTAAGCCCGTAGCGACTTTTCCAACCTCGGTTCGAGAATTTGGCATCGTAGCCGATTCGTTGTTAGCGGCAGAACGGGCGCTATCAGAGCGGAGCAACGAACTCCAGGCCGTGCTTGAAACCGTGCCCGTCGCGGTGTGGTTCACCTATGACCCAAATGGGCGCGAGGTCATAAGAAACCGTTTCGCGGCCGACTTGATGGGGCTTGCTGGCGACACGGACAGGCATTTCGGCGCTCCGGACCTCGTGATCGATACGCAGGCATTCCACGACGGTCAGGAGGTTAGCCGCGAAGACCGGCCGCTGACCAAGGCGATGCGAGGCGAGCAAACCGACAATCAGGAGTTCACATACGTGCTGCCGAGCGGCCTGACCCGGATATTGCTCACCAGCGCGCGTTCGATCCGCGACACCAAGGGGAACATACTGGGCGCCGTGCAGGTCAGTCTTGATATCAGCGAGCGACATCGCGCCGAGGAGCATCGGCGGCTGCTAGTCAGGGAGCTTAACCACCGCGTGAAAAACACCCTCGCCGTCGTCCAGTCGATCGCCAATCAAACGCTGCGCGGCGCTTCTGATTTGCGAGAGGCGAACAGCGCTCTTGCCAGCCGTTTGTCTTCCCTCGCTCAAGCTCACGATATCCTGACCCATGAGAACTGGAGTGGCGCCGAGCTGGATGAGGTTGTGAACGCGTCCATAAGACCGCATGAAGAGATCGATCGGTTCGAGATTGCCGGCCCGCCTGTTCGCTTGCGGCCGAGCCTGGCCCTGTCGCTGGCGATGGCCTTCCACGAGCTCGCTACGAACGCAATCAAGTATGGAGCGTTGTCCAATAATACCGGAAGGGTCTCGATTTCATGGACTTTGAAGGCGACGGAGGGCAAGCGGCGTCTTCGCATAAAATGGAAAGAGCGGGGAGGTCCACCAGTTCAGCCGACGGATCGAAAGGGCTTCGGAACGCGCATGCTAAGGCAGATCCTGTCATCCGAACCGGGCGGATCTGTCGAGATCGGGCTTGATGAGGCCGGGTTGGTTTGCATTTTCAAGGCAGACCTACCGCTAGAGGGTGGTAACGAAGCAGAGTCGGAGTTGGCCAGTGTGCGTCAGAAATAGCGTTTGCTTCACCCTTTGGCGAGTTGGGAACAGGGCTGCTGAATATCACGATTGAGCATGCCGACGGTTCGCCAGCACTGCCTGGTCGCACAACAATGCAATCCCAGCCGAGGAGCCCGCCCCAGATGGGGGTGCAGATTGACCACGCCAGGATGCAATTCAGACGTGTTGAGCCCGGCTTTCTGCAGGTCGACCGGAAACACTCGAAGGCATTGGATTAATCGTTGCACTCGTTGAATATTGAAGCCTCAACGTAAGCAACCGGTGCTTCGAGCGTCCAGGCAACACCGTTAGGTCCGTATTGAAGATCACCCGTGCCACTCATGGCCTGGGGCGCAACGCGCCTCAAAACCACGGTTCCGAATCCGCCTTGGGCTATCGATTGGACTGTTGGCCCGTCGGTTTCGTTCCAGGTTAGACGAACAATCTTTCCGGCGGCGGAGTCGGTCACTTCCCAAGAAACGGCAATCTTGCCGCGTGCGCCGGAGAGAACACCGTATTTGGCCGAATTGGTGGCCAGTTCGTGGAACGCGATGCCAAGATACTGGACAGCGTTGGGGCTGAGTGTAATCGATGGTCCGGCCATCGAGATGCGATCCTCGTGGCCGAACGGTTTTGCCTGTGCCAAGAGCAACTCGAAAATCGTCGCCCCCTTCCAATCCGCCGAAACCAGAAGATCGTGGGAGCGCGCGAGCGCCATAATCCGTTCCCGGACTTGACGCTCGAATGCATCGGGATTTTCTGACCGCTTGTTGGTCTCACGGATCATCGACAGAATGACCGAGTATTGATTCTTGACGCGATGGTTGACCTCACGCATCAGCATCCGGATGCGCTGCTCGCTGTCTCTGGCGGCGGATATGTCGCGTGCGATCTTTGATGCTCCGACGATACGCCCGGCGGCGTTTCGTACCGGTGAGATCGTCAGCGATACCGGGACGAGGCTGCCGTCGTTTCGCCGACGGACTGTCTCGTATGTTTCAACCCGCTCGCCACGTCGAATGCGATCCAGGATGTGTGGTTCCTCGTCTTGGTGATCGGCCGGAATAAGCATGCGCACCTGCTTGCCTACTGCTTCTTCCGATGAGTAGCCGAACAGGCGTTCGGCACCACGGTTCCAACTGGTTATGACGCCGTTGAGATCCTTGCTGACGATTGCATCAAACGACGATTCCACGATTGCCGACAGGTGCTGGCTTGCTTCGTCCAATCGTTTGCGCTCACTCAGGTCAACCAGTGTGTTCACGGCGCCGACAAGATCGCCGTTCGCATCCCGTATCGGCGTCGGGAACGGCAGGAACGGAAAAAGCGTCCCGTCCGGGCGCTGCGCGATTGCCTCCACATTTCGTACCGGGCGATTTTCCCGAAGCGCGATCGCCATAGGACATTCGGCGTGCGGAAGGTCCTTGCCGTCCTCTGTGAACAGACGAAACGTGACACACCATTCGTCCTTGCCTATCTCCGGCTCTCGCCCGGCAAACTCAGCAGCGGCGCGATTGTAATATGTAATCTTGCCCTGGGGGTCCGTGGTGTAAACGGCAACTGGAAGACTGTCGAGAATCTGCTGGAATTGACTGTCTTTCTGACCGAGTTCGTCTCGCGCTCGTTTCAGGTCGGTCACATCGACGGTAAAGCAGCGAGTGTGGACAAACTCCCCGTCCCGGAACTGCGCACTGGATGTGATTTCAACGTGCTTAATGGAGCCATCTCTTGCGCGCAATCGCGCAGGAAGTTTGTCGATGCTCTCGCCACGCGTGAGGCGCGCCAAAATATCATCGATGACATGCTGGTCGGCGTGGAAGTCGTTAATGGGGCGGCCGATATATTCCTCGGCGGAATATCCCAGCAGCTCGAGTTCCGCTTTGTTCGCATGCAAGATGATGCCGTCGGATCCAACGAGGTGCAGGGCGAGACTGCCGTTTTCAAAAAAGTCCTCGAAATCCACTGCACTGCGACCGTTAGGGACAAATCGTGATCCGCTCAGGCCGACGACGGCCCGGGCACCGCGTTCGGCCCATATTGTCGATGATTTTTCCATAATACGGCTGCCCCAAGACAAGACGCCCGCACGACAGCGCGAACCAACTTCCTTGAACTTTGACGAGAGGATTTTGTTCCAAAGATATTTTGGGTCGAGACGCGACATCTCGTTGGAATTCTTCAACTTGCGAGCGGACGACGAGGAACACAAAGCTGAACTGAAGGTTCTCACGCCGAGGGACTTCGGAGGAGATTGCCATGTCCGATACACCCATTCCTAAAGTGAGTGACAACGACGTTCAAACGATTGCGATTGAAGCTGGCGTTTCCGACCGGGACGTGCGCGATATCATTGCGATGATCGGAACCGATCGGTCGTCCGTAATCCGTGAAACGCGGCTATTGGCCAAGCGGCGTATGGGCCCTCAATCCTAAATGCCGTCTTTTCTGCGTTACCCGGTGCGGCGGACGGCGTAAGGTCGACGCGATTATTGGTTTCGAAGCGAAGCTCCTTCGCACGTTTGGAGGCGGCCACGTGCGCGACGCAATTTCCAAAAACGTCGTGGATCCAGTTGATGGACTTCGGTTCGGGTCAACGACGAGTGATGCGTGAAGCAGGCGCTGATCGTAGCTGTCACGCAGCCGGAACATGAGATGGTGCTTACCGCAGCCAACTGGACGTTGATAGCGGTGGACCGTCGAATGCCACACCGAGAAAACGGTCATCAAATCCTGTTCCGGTTCGCACACTAGATATCGCGGCAGCGGCATCTCGCCAGTCAAATGTGGTTCCCTTCCGATCGCTATGGGCTGAGCGTCATTTATGACGGCAGGAGCGTGGAGTAGCTGGGCGCCATCCTCTGCGCCCGTTCGCAGCGGAATTCCCCTCGGAACGCGTCGCCCCCTGAACTGCCAGCTGCGGTCGTGCTCCCAGTCGAAGACGCTCAGGAACAATCTGACCGCCAGGCAACTTTCATGGGAGATCGGAAATTTGTGGTTCCGGAACGAGGTTGAGGGAAGCGCCGCATATGAAACTCGTTCTCGGTCGCATCTGGACTCTCGTGAGAACCGCAGTCGTCGGCTTCGTCAACGACAATGCGCTATCCCATGCCGCGGCGATGGCATTTTACGCAGCCACATCGCTCGCTCCAATTCTGCTCATCGTAATTGCCGTTGCCGGCCTCGCCGTGGGGCGAGACGCTGCCCAACTGGCGGTAACCGCACAACTGACCGGCCTGTTAGGTCCGCAGGGCGCCGACTTGCTCAAGGCGATAATCGAAGGCGCTTCAAACAGCACAAGCGGGTTAATCGCCGCCTCGGTCGCGTTGATTACTCTTGTCGCTAGCGCATCTGGCGTATTTGGCGAGATGCAGTCGTCTCTCAATCAGATCTGGAAGGTTGAACCCAGCTCCACCACCCTGTCCGGGCTGGTGAGGGCGCGAGCCGCGAGCTTGGGTCTGGTTGCGTCACTAGGCTTTCTGCTATTGGTTTCGCTGGCCGCGAGCGCCGCTATTTCAGGGCTGGCCGACTTCATCAATTCGCGTTTGCCGTTCGGCGAAGCCATCCTATCATTCATCAACACCATTGTATCGCTATCGCTCCTGGCTTTGCTCTTTGGCGCGATTTACAAAGTCCTGCCCGATCGTTCCCTGGCCTGGAGAGACGTCCGTTTCGGCGCGGTGACGACGGCCGTTCTTTTCACCATCGGGAAGTCATTGATCGGATGGTATCTCGGAACCAGCGCGGTTGCCTCGTCCTACGGTGCGGCAGGAAGCTTGATCGTATTGCTGCTGTGGGTGTTCTACTCATCCTCGATCTTCCTTCTCGGAGCAGAACTCACTCGCGCCTACGCCACGAGCTTCGGGACCAGGCCAGACCTGAACCGACTCGTGACACCGGTCGCTGATGACCAGATTTTGTTCCCGCTGCGAGTTCGAGAAAATGGAAACCCTTACATGTTGGTCGCTCTGATCGCCTTGATATCGGCGCTAACGACATTAGTAGCGTTGTCCAAATCCCGGAATCGGGGGAGCTAGCTTGGCGCTTGTGTCAAAGCCCCTCGTTTATGGATGATGACTTATTAGAACTGGCTGTTATCCGGTCCGCTTACATGGCATCGCGCTATCTGGCAGGCGAATTGCCAAACCGACTTGAGCGGCTTACGAGATCAAGCGAATCTCATGAAACGACCGGGAGTGGCCCTTAGCAACATCATCTGACCGAGGCGGAGCAGCGGTCGCGCTGGTGTGAACGGGGAGAACTATGATCGAACCGCTGATTAGGCAACTGAGCCAGCGCGACCAACTGACAGACGACGAACGGAAGCAGCTTGCGGCTGCCTTCACGGGTCGGAGGGTGGTGAGCGCCGGTCAGGAGATCGTGTCGGACGGAAGTCGGCCGATGTTCAGTCAACTTCTCGTTTCTGGGATAGCAGGGAGGCAAAAAATTCTGGCGGACGGCAGCCGGCAGATTACCGCAATCCATGTGCCCGGGGACTTCATGGATCTCCACGGATTTTTGCTGAAGAGGCTGGCGCATGGGGTCGTAGCGATTTCGACCTGCACATTGCTTGAAGTCACCCATGAAACGCTGCGGCGGATCACCGAGACATCACCCCACCTGACGCGCATGCTGTGGCTCGATACGCTAATCGATGGCTCGGTGCATCGCGAGTGGATCGTCGCAATGGGCCGTCGCTCGGCTCTCGCGCAAATATCTCATTTCGTATGTGAGATTTTCGTCCGTCTCCGTATCGTGGGCCTCACAAAGGAATTCCAGTTCACACTACCCATGACGCAGTCCCAACTGGCGGACGCACTCGGCCTGTCAATCGTCCATGTGAATCGTAACCTACAATCGCTGCGACGAAGAAGTGCGTTGCGCTGGGAAGGCGATCAGGTCGAGATATTGGATTGGGATGCGTTAGTTAAATTGTCGGAGTTCGATCCAACCTATTTGTGTATGGAGATGGAGCCGCGCTGAACTGGCTCGGCGGTCTAATCGTTCCAACTGCTATTCAGAACAAGCGATGCCTCGAACACGGCGGCTGAGGCTTCGTCCCGGACGACCACGCGAAACTCTCGTGCCGGTCCGTCCGGCAATTCGTCACGAACCATATCCACCAAAGCCCTAACTGCCTGATAGCTGACCTGACCACGGGACTGGCAGTCTATGCCACGATCGTCGGGCCAAGCGCTTTCTCCATCGAATGTCTCAAAGAAATACTTCGGCATGGCGGATCCCAGGCGCTCGCGTCGAGCACAAGAGATGCGAGCCGGAAAGGTTCCGCGTGCCTCGGCTCAAGGGCGTTCGGGCATCAAATGTGAAAGCCGACGCGCTTTGAGATTATCAAATGACACGACCCGTGGCGATATTTCGGGGAATCGCCCGACGGGAAGGAACACCCGCCTGAGACTGCCGTTGTTCGGTCCTCTCTCAGTAAGGAGCCGAACCTATGGCCAAAGACAAGACACTGGAAGACCTCTTCCACGACACGTTGAAGGACATCTACTACGCCGAACGAAAAATCCTGAAGGCTCTTCCGAAAATGGCTCGCGCCGCCTCGTCCCCTGATCTCCAGGCGGCTTTCGAAAAGCACAAGGAAGAGACCGAGGGCCACGTCGAGCGCCTGCAGCAGGTCTTCGAACTGATGGGCAAGCGCGCCCAGGGCAAAACCTGCGACGCCATTGAGGGCATCATCTCGGAAGGCGAGGATATCATCGAGACTTTCAAGGGCACGCCGGCAATCGACGCCGGCTTGATCTCCTCGGCGCAAGCCGTCGAGCACTACGAGATGACACGCTACGGCACGCTGAAGCGCTGGGCGACGGTGCTCGGCATGAAGGACGCGGCCAATCTGCTCGACCTGACGCTCGGCGAGGAGACGATGACGGACAAGGCGCTGACCGGGCTTGCGGATTCGTCGGCGAACGAAATGGCCAAGGCCGCCTGATCCAGCAACCAACCACCTCGGCTCCGCCGCGGTGGTTGGTTTATCTAGACATTCTTACTTCCGACAGGAGACTATCATGGGTCGTGGCATTCTGCTCTGGCTTCTCGGGATTCCGATTCCGATAATCCTCCTCCTCGCGCTATTAGCGCGGTAGGAGGACACAATGGCATCAACTTTCACAACGACAGACGGAGTTGCGTCCGTCGAATCGTCTTCGTCGGCCGTCAACTGGGGTCCGATCGTCGCCGGTGCCTTCGCCGCTTCGACACTGACCTTCATCCTGATGCTGCTCGGCTCGGGGCTCGGGCTTACCATGGTTTCGCCATGGTCGAACGAGGGCGCCAGCGTCACCACCTTCGCCGTGTCCACGGCGATCTGGCTGATCATCGTGCAATGGTTTTCGTCGGGCGTCGGCGGCTACCTGACGGGCCGCCTGCGCACCAAATGGGTCGGCGTCCATACGGACGAAACCTACTTCCGCGATACCGCCCACGGCTTCATGGCTTGGGCGCTCGCCACGCTGATCATGGTGTTCGTGCTTGGCTCGGCATTGTCGGCGGCGATCGGAACCGGCGTGCAGAGCGCATCCACCATAGCGTCCGGCGCTGCAATGGGTGCCTCGGCCGGCGCTTCGGCGAATGCCGATGGAAGCAGCGTCAGCGGAGCGACGTCTTATTTTGTCGACACGCTTTTCCGCCCTTCCGATCCCGCCCGGCTGGCAGTTCCCGGCGTGGAAGGCGACGCTAACGCAGCAGCGCAGGCTTCCCGCATCCTGCTTGCGGGTGCAGCGGCCGGCGATCTCTCGGCCGACGACAAGACCTATCTCGGTCAGCTTGTGGCGGCCCGCACGGGCCTGTCCGAAGCGGATGCAACCGCCCGCGTCGACGCCGTGATTGCCCAGGCTCAGCAAGCGAAGGTCAAGACGCAGGAAGCTGCCGATACGGCCAGGAAGGCCGCAGCGACCTTCGCGCTGGTCGGTGCCCTCTCGCTGATCGTCGGCGCCTTCATCGCCAGTGCTGCCGCAGCCCTCGGCGGCAAACAGCGCGACGACGAAGAGACCGTCTACCGGACCCAGCACCCCTGACACGCTCGACACTGCTGAACGCGACTGCTCGGCCAGCCCCTCAGGGCTGGCCGATTCTATCGTGCCGATCGGGCGACACGCTTGATCTCCCTTGTTATTGTGCAGTGCAGCAACGATATCGCCGCAAGCGCGTTGCGCAGACTGCCGTCCGCTCCCGGACGTCAAACAAGGACGGCTCCATGCGAAAGATGTCTGACACGATTGCGCGCCTGACTGCATTGCGCGCTCAACACAACGCCTATACTCCGAAGCTCGGCTCTGCCGACCGTCTCTCGACCCTGCGCGGTTTCGGTTCCAATCCCGGCGCCTTGGAGGCACGATTCTATCTTCCCGAGAATCTTCCGCAGGACGCTCCGCTGGTCGTTGTGCTGCACGGGTGCACCCAGACTGCAGCGGCCTACGATCATGGCGCCGGCTGGTCCAAGCTTGCGGACCAGGCGGGGTTTGCCCTGCTCTTTCCCGAGCAGCAACGAGCCAACAATCCCAACCTATGCTTTAACTGGTTCCTGCCGACCGACACGAAGCGCGATAGCGGCGAGGCGCTTTCGATACGGCAGATGATCGAAACGCTCGTCGTCACGCATAACCTCGATCGGGAGCGCATTTTCGTTACCGGCCTGTCGGCCGGGGGCGCGATGGCCTCGGTGATGCTCGCCGCCTATCCGGAAGTCTTTACGGCTGGGGCGATCATCGCCGGCCTTGCCTATGGTGTAGCGAACACCATTCCAGAAGCGTTCGACCGCATGCGCGGTCATGGCTGTCCCTCAGAGCCGGAACTTCAGCGGCTTCTTCGCAGCGCATCCCAGCACAAAAGGCCGTGGCCGAGGATTTCCATCTGGCAGGGATCGGCCGATCAGACGGTGGCATCGTCGAACGCGGAAGCCATCGCAGGGCAATGGCGAGGCGTTCACAGGCTCAGCAAGACACCGACCCGCTCCGAAACGATCGATGGTCACACGAAAAGAACCTGGAGCGACGCCAGCGGCAATGCGCTCGTCGAGACCTACACGATCACCGGCATGGGACACGGCACACCACTGCGGACAGCGGGCGCGGACGGCCTCGGCGCCGCCGGTCCTTTCATGCTGGAAGTCGGCATTTCATCAACGCGGCGTATCGCGGAATTCTGGGGTATCACGGAATCCCGCAGCGGTGGGTCAGCGAAGCCGAAACGGCCCCACGGCGCAAAACCTCCCGCTCATTCTGAGATGGTCACCTCGTTCGATGAAACAAGGGCGACGGCCCAAACCGCTCCTCTTGAGGTCCCAGCCTTCTTGGCGCCTGCCGCCCAGCCGATCGGCGTCAGGAAGATAATTGAGGATGCGCTTCGGGCAGCAGGGTTGATGCGCTAGGGAGGGCACAAGGCGATCGCCGGCTGGGCGTGCCGCAGCGAAGCGGCTATTACGCGTCCCGATGGAACGGCGAGCAGCCTCCATGCACTTCATCCAGATCCCGCTTCCCCGCGTGGACATTAAGGTCCAGCCGTTCGAGCGGGAAAATCTTGATCTGGCGAAGGAAGAGATTGCCACCCATTTTGAGGGTGTCACGGCCTACGTTTGGCTCCTGGAGAGGGGCCATGGCGAAAATGTGCCGACACTGACGTCGACGAGAGCGTCATCTGCGAGATGACAACGCAAGAAGTCGATCTCTCCGGCTGGCGCGAGCGTCGCACTGACTCTGATCTGCGTTTCCGGCAGAACAGGGTTGTCATCCGCTACATGCCTATGACGCTGATCTAGCCACAGTCACGATGCCATCAATGTCGATCCGCAAAAGTCACTACGATCCCGAAACCGAGGTCCTCTCGGTGTGGTTCGTGGCGAGCGGCAGACGGTATGACTACGAGGCAGTTCCTCCGGAGGTCTACGCGGCATTCCGAGACGCCTTCGCAAAAGGCCGCTACTTCAACGACCACATTCGCGACCGTTTCCGCTACGGGATGATAACGGAAGCGTAGCCGACTTTCGGCCGGCGGAAGCTCAGGCGCCGGTTTCGGAATTCGACGCGCCGGCGGGCTTTGATTCCGGAGAGCCTTTGTGCCGCAGAAAAATCGACAGCACGACCAGGACCGCGGTCGACATGAACTCCGACTGCCAGTTCTGAAAGGACTCGAACCAAAGTTCGGCGTCCAGCAGATAGCTTGCGAGCGACTGGATCTCGCCGCCATGGCGAAGCGCTTCCTCGTTAGCCGCAGCCAGGCTCGCCCACCAATGCAAGGCAAAGGAGATGATGAACAGCACGGCAAGCGCTATGCCCAGCGAGTAGGAATAGAGCCATGACAGGACAGGGTTGCGCCTGCGGGCTACTGTCGGGAGCGCATCGTCCGGTCGATCGGGATCATCGGGGTCACGAGATTCGGCCGATCCGCGCTGGAACAGCATCGCCGTCAGCATCACGTAAGCAGACATTTGCAGAAATTCGCTCTCCCAGTTTTCGAACAGCGCCGAAAGGAAGTTGCTGCTCGCCAGATAAGCCGGCAGACCGATCTCGCCCGAGCCGTGCTCTCGAAGTTCCTGGTTGTAGGCTGCATGACCCGACGAGATCATGCCCAGCGCACTGAACAGGAATAATGCCACCAATGTAATCGTCAGCCCGTTGTCCCGAAAGAAGGTTTTCACAGTAGCCTCCTCCTTTCAGGGCGACTCCGTTCACCGCCAGCCATCAAGAACTTCTCTCATTTCCACGATCTCCACTTGCTCGCTGAAGCGCGAGCGAAAAAGCTCCGTCGTGGGTCTGATCGGCTGAGCTACAGATGGCGTCGGTGACGATGACGGTTCGGAAGCCATGGTCGATGGCGGCAAGCACCGTGGCCGGCACGCATAACATCGGTCTCACCCGCTGGCGATCACGAGCGTATCGATCTCAGGTCGGCGCAGTCGCGAGGGCGACTTCCGTTCGAACGATCTGCACGCGAAATTCCTCCAGCCCGACGGACCGTTTAGAGCTTGACCGCCATCTCCCGGCTCCACAGCCGCAGCTTGCGGCAGGACTCGATGAACCCGGCAATCGACTTGGGTCCGTCAAGAGCTATGATGCCTTCGTCGGTATCGGGGTCGATACCGACCTTCGCCAGAAGCGACATGGCGCTGGGCGTGGAGCCTATGAACTTGCAGTGAGCAAAAGCGTCGGCGACAAAGTCGCGCGCGGCAGCTTCACCCGTCAGGCGTTCCGCGCCCTCCTCGGAAAGCAGCAGCACGACCGCGTCGAACAGAACCGATGGTCCGCCATCGATCATGTGTTTGGCGGGGATCAGGCTGCCATCGGCTGCCTCAACGCCGCCAACGTTTGGCGCGATGACCTCCATCGTGGCGCCTTCCGCTTCGATCGCCGATTGAAGCTTCTTCAAAAGCGCGGCATCCGCTCCCGGGCTGACCAGCACGCCGACCTTGCGGCCCGCAAAGCTGTCGGGTCCGTTGCCGATGATGCTGAGCGCAGGCGACGGCTCAAGATCATCGCGGGTGGGAACGGCGGCATCCGCCGGTCTGGGCAGATCCTTCATGCCAAGCTTGTCGGCGACCGTCTCTGCCAATCCCTCGTCGATGTTCAGGAGATGAGCGACCATCCGCTCGCGAATGACAGGCGTCTCCACCTTGCTCAGTTCGAAGGTCAATGCCATGGCGATATGTTTCTGCTCCGGCGCTGTCTGGCTGTTGAAGAATTGCCGCGCCTGGCTGTAATGGTCGGCGAAGCTCTCCGCCCGCAGCCGCTGCTTCGGGCCTTCCTCCACCTCGGCGAAGGAGCGGAAGCCGCGCTGCGGCGATTCCCGTGGGCCTTCGCCGAACGAGTTCGGCTGGTAGTTCACCCGCCCGACCGGATTGCGCATTGCCATGTGGCCGTCCTGCTGGAAATGGTGGAACGGGCATTTCGGCGCGTTGATCGGCAGATGTGTGAAGTTGGTGCTGCCCAGCCGCTTGATCTGCGTGTCGAGGTAGGAAAAGTTCCGCCCTTGCAGCAGCGGGTCGTTGGAGAAGTCGATGCCCGGCGGCACGTTCTGCGTCATGAACGCCACCTGCTCGGTCTCGGCGAAGAAATTGTCCGGCATGCGGTCGAGCACGAGGCGGCCGACGGGGATCGGCGGCAGGAGTTCCTCGGGGATGAGCTTGGTCGGATCGAGCACGTCGAAATCGAAACTATCGGCGAAATCCTGATCGAAAAGCTGGAGCTGCAATTCCCATTCGGGAAAATTGCCGGCCTGAATGGCATCCCACAGGTCGCGGCGATGGAAGTCCGGATCGGCGCCGTTGATCTTGACCGCCTCGTTCCACACCACCGACTGAAGCCCGAGCTTCGGCTTCCAATGGAATTTGACAAACGTCGACTCGTCCTTGGCGTTGACCATCCTGAAGGTGTGGACGCCAAAACCTTCCATGAAGCGGAAGGAGCGCGGGATTGCCCGATCCGACATCACCCACATGATCATGTGCATGCTTTCGGGGGTTAGCGAGATGAAATCCCAAAAAGTGTCGTGCGCCGATGCCGCTTGTGGAAACGCCCGGTCAGGCTCCGGCTTCACCGAGTGGATGATGTCGGGAAATTTTATCGCGTCCTGGATAAAGAAGACCGGGATGTTGTTGCCGACGATGTCCCAATTGCCTTCCTGCGTATAGAGCTTGACGGCGAAGCCGCGGACGTCGCGGGCGAGGTCGGCCGAGCCCTTGCTGCCTGCAACGGTTGAGAAGCGGACAAAAGCCGGCGTCTTCTCGCCGGCGCGCTGGAAGATGTCGGCGCGGGTATACTTCGCCAGCGATTCATAGGTCTCGAAATAGCCGTGGGCGCCGTAGCCGCGCGCATGGACGACGCGCTCCGGAATGCGCTCGTGGTCGAAATGGAAAATCTTCTCGCGAAGATGAAAGTCCTCAAGAACCGTCGGGCCACGCGCTCCGATCTTCAGAGAGTTCTGGTCATCGGAAATCGGCCCGCCCTGCGCGGTAGTCAGGACCGGAACGTCGCCTTGCGCAAGCTGGTGCAGTTCGCCGCCATTTCCGCATTCGAGCTTCTGGTCGTGTATTGTTGCTGTCTTGCCGGACGACCGGCTCGATGGCTTGGCCATTGATTTTCCTTCGAAAGGTTGGGGCGCGTAATCGCGTCTCTCACAATGCCGGGATAGTCATCCGGTTCCGGCACATGAGTGTTCTCAGGGATTTGCCAGTTCCATGCTCCAACGAGACCGCTGCGATACCAGCCCTTCGAACGAATGGTGTGAGCATACCGCCCACCCTCGCGATGCGCCTTAAAGCAATAATTTCTGAGCGGCAGGAACGCTTTGGCGCGACGCTGCTTCTAATCTCTCCAACTAGGGAGAAGACGTATGCGAACCGTTACAGGACTTTTCGACACACGTGACCAAGCCAACAGGGCAGTCGAAGCTCTGGAAGTTGCAGAAATTCCCGGCGCCGATATCAGCATTATTAGTCCGGGCGACGAAGAAGCAAGCGGCACGGCCGAGGGCGTTGGTATCGGCGCGGCCGTCGGTGGTGCCGGTGGACTGCTTGCCGGGCTCGGAGCATTTGCGATTCCGGGAATCGGGCCGTTCATCGGCGCTGGCTGGCTCGCCTCGACGCTGATAGGCGTGGCGGCGGGCGGGGTTGCAGGTGGTCTTCTCGGTTCGCTCACCGACGCCGGCGTGGATGAGCGCGACGCGCATGTTTACGCCGAAGGGATGCGCCGCGGAGGGACGCTGGTTACCGCACGGGTCGACGATGCTCATGTCGACGCTGCGGCCGCCATACTGGGTCAGTCCGGCTCAGTGGACATCGCGGACCGCAGGTCGGAATACGAGACCACCGGATGGAGCGGCTATGACGAAGCGCCCGCGTCTGAGTTGGACCCGCTCGGCAGCAGGCCGATCTTGCCAGGATTGCCTCAATGAGCTCCCGCATGGCGCTCGACTAAGTCACCAGGAAATCAGCAGCCACCAATCCCGGCGCGCCCGTCAGCACCGCGAAGTTCACGTTACCAAATGCTTCGCCGGATCCATCGGCGTCGTAATAGAACGCGCCGGTGTCCGAATTAAAGATGATGCGGTCGTTGGCATCCTTCGGTGCATCGGCGATGTCCTTGAAGGCTGAAGCGGCGAGCACACCGGTTGCAGTCAGCGAAGCGAACACGGCGTTATCGAGGTGAATGGTGTCGGCCGCCGCGTTGTAATCGGCGATGGCGTCGACACTGTCTTGATCATCGAGCGCCGTGTTGAATACGAAGAAGTCAACGCCGGTGCCGCCCCAAAGCGTGTCGTTGCCGCCATAGCCCTTGATAACATCGCGGCCTGCGCCACCCTCTATGATGTTGCGGCCACTACTGCCGTTGAGGATATCGGTTCAAGAAGTCGAGGCACGACCGAAAACCACAGTCTCGTGATCCGGATGCCGGTACGCATGAGTTTTGCGTTCAAGTTTGCAGCGCGTCGGGCCCTTGTGTCTTATTCTACCGCCCACATCGCTGGCATATGCGCGGAATCCGTATCCAACCCCCATCGTAGTCCGAAATTATGGAGATTGCGAACGAACCGGAAACGCTGCTCCATGGCGGCATGAACGTCGCGCTGCATGATTCGGCTTTTCAGCCATCGTATCTGGCCGCCCTTAATGAGGGCCAGCGAGTTGCCGTCGTGCATGGTGGCGGAACCATTGCCGGGCCGTTGCTGATCATCGCGGGGGCGGGGTCGGGCAAGACGAATACGCTTGCCCATCGCGTAGCGCATCTGATCGTCAAGGGCGCCGATCCGAGGCGAATCCTGCTGATGACCTTTTCGCGCCGCGCCGCCGCGGAAATGACTCGGCGTGTCGCGCGGATCGCCGGCGAGGTCTTGGGCGACAAGGCGTCCGTTCTCACCGACGGATTGAACTGGGCCGGCACCTTCCACGCCGTGGGAGCGCGGCTGCTGCGCGATTGCGCGCTGGATATTGGGCTCGACCCGTCCTTCACCATTCACGACCGCGAGGATTCGGCCGACCTGATGAACCTTGTCCGGCACGAACTCGGCCTGTCGAAGACTGAGAGCCGGTTTCCCACCAAGGGGACGTGCCTCGCTATCTATTCGCGTGCCGTCAACGCGCAGAAGCCGCTCGACGAGGTTCTGGCAAAGGCCTTTCCGTGGTGCCGCGACTGGCATGACGAGCTGAAGCGGCTGTTCGCCTTCTATGTTGAGGCCAAGCAGGCCGAGAACGTGCTCGATTACGACGATCTGCTGCTCTATTGGGCCGAGATGGCCAGCGAATCGGCGTTGGCCGAACGGCTCGGCGGCCGCTTTGACCATATCCTTGTCGACGAATACCAGGACACCAACCGGCTGCAGGCGTCCATCCTGCTCGCCTTGAAACCGGACGGCGCAGGCCTGACCGTGGTCGGCGATGACGCTCAATCGATCTATTCGTTTCGAGCGGCGGAGGTGCGCAACATCCTCGATTTCCCCGCGCAGTTTGCGGCCCCGGCCGAGATCGTTACGCTGGACCGCAACTACCGCTCGACCGACGCCATTCTCGCCGCCGCCAACGCAGTGATCGGCGAGGCGGCCGAGCGCTACACCAAAAACCTCTGGACCGAGCGCAGATCGGCTGAGAAACCCCTGCTCATCACGGTGCGCGACGAGGCGGACCAAGCGAACTACGTCTGCGACCGTGTCCTGGCCGAGCGCGAGGCCGGAACCATGCTCAAGTCGCAAGCTGTGCTGTTCCGCGCCTCGCACCACAGTGGCCCGCTGGAGATCGAGCTTACCCGCCGCAACATTCCTTTCGTGAAATTCGGAGGCCTGAAGTTCCTCGATGCGGCCCATGTCAAGGACGTTCTGGCGGTCCTGCGCTTTGCCGAGAACCCGCGCGATCGCGTCGCCGGTTTTCGCGTGCTCCAGCTTCTGCCCGGCGTCGGTCCGTCGACAGCCGCGGCAATCATCAAGGCCATGGCCACGTCGCTGGACGCCGAGCTCGGCCTGTCGGCGTTCCGCGTGCCGCAGCGAACCGGAACGGACTGGCCCGCCTTTGTCGATCTGTTCGCCGGCCTGCGCTCGAAATCAGCTTGGCCGGCCGACCTTGAACGGGTGCGGCTATGGTATGAACCGCATCTGGCGCGCATCCATGAAGACGCCACGATCCGCCGCGCGGATCTTATGCAGCTTGAACAGATTGCGACGGGCTATCCGTCGCGTCAGCGGTTCCTCACCGACCTGACGCTCGACCCGCCGGAGGCGACCAGCGACCGCGCCGGCCCGCCGCATCTCGATGAGGATTTTTTGATCCTCTCCACCATCCATTCGGCAAAAGGCCAGGAGTGGAACAACGTCTTCGTGCTCAACGCTGTCGATGGATGCATCCCGATCGACCTCGCCGTTGGCGAGCACGATGACGTCGAAGAAGAACGCCGGCTGCTCTACGTCGCAATGACGCGCGCCAGGGATTCGCTGCACCTGATCACGCCGCAGCGCTTCTACATCAGCGGCCAAGCGTCTCGCGGCGACCGCCACGTCTACGCCTCCCGCACGCGCTTCATTCCGGATCATATCCTCGGGCAGTTCGAGAGGATCGGCTGGCCGACGGCGGACGTCACCCGAGATAGCATTCGCGAACCCACTGTGCAGGTTGACCTGAAGGACCGCATGCGCGGAATGTGGAGATAGTCGCCCGCCAGCGTATCTCGGCCAATCTTGCTCGGCCGCCTGTATCTCGTCTGGATCGTTGTCATCTCAAACGTCGTGATCTCGCCGCGTTCAACCGGACATTGCACGTCGTCGGCCAAGTCGAAAAATACGCGCCGGTCGTTACCGGTATTGCACGACCTTTCTCCCCCAAACGGGGGTGGGCACATGTAAGATTTGCAAAATACATTGATCGGAATCGCCATAGGAAGCCAAGTCCTCTAGAGCGGGATCGTCGGAGCATGCCCTTGCGCCTCACAATTGTGCGCACTTGGCATACCCTCTGGAGGAAATGAAATGGCGACTACAAATTGGACCGGTGCCGGCGATGGAGTTCACTGGTACGATCCGTCAAATTGGGACAACGGCGTTCCCACGCCATCGACGCCCGCCCTTATCCGGCCGGACAACATTTTCATCGATTTCAGCGGGGCACCGGGTTCGGCTCAAAGCCTCGGCGTCGGCAACGGCGTGCAGATCAACTTTGCCTCGCCCTTCACCGTTACAAGCGGCTTCAACAACCAGGGCGGCACGATCGTCTGGGGCATAGGATCGAGCCTGACCGGCAACTTCCTGAACAATGGGGGCCAGGTCCAGGTCTACTCCTCTATGCGCCTCTCTTTCGATAATTTCGACAATGGCGAAGCACCAAGAGGCGGTCTTGTCGTATACGGGGCAGGTCTCGTTCTCGATGGCGCAGCCCTGTCACATTACAGCGCCGGTGTGTTCAGCGGCCACGCCTACTACGCCGTCGACGCCAGATATTCCCAGCGATCACACAGTTGAACGATGCAGAGATCACCAACGCGTCGATGACGATCGACAGTCCGGATGTCCTCACGGACCTGAACACCGAGTTGCGGTTGCTCGGCACCGGTGCCCGTTTCCTCACCGGCGTGACAACGGACAACCCGGACGGTTTCGATATCCAGGACACGGTGGAACGCATCGGCACCGACGGGGCCTTGCTGCTTACCGATGTGCCGTCCTTCGACATCACCCATGCCTTGCAGGTCGACGGCGATGTCGTGCTGGACAACAGCTCGCTGTCGGCGGCCCTTGGGGCCACGCTCTCCGGATTCGCGGAACTCCGCCTCGACAACGCTTCCACCGTCGGCATCGAGGGGAACCTGACAAGCGCCGGCTATATCCAACTCGACAGTTCCTCCGGGTTTTCCGGGAGCAGCCTGTCCGTTGACGGCCTTTTCACCAACAGCGGCTTCGTCAATGTCGGCAATGACGGTCTGGGTTCGCCGTCGGTGGTCATGTCGTCAGGGCTCGACAACACCGGCACCATCGCGCTTTCCGGCGGCCCCTCCGGCAAGGCCATGCTTCACGTGACCGGGGCGACCAGCGGGGGCGGTGAGATTCAGCTCTATGATCGCGCGGAAGTGGAGCTGGACGGTGCGGTGGCCGCAGGCCAGACGATAACGTTCGGCGGTACGAACGATGTTTTGAAGCTCGGCGCACCGGCCAGCTTCAAGGGCGATATCGCCGGCTTTGCCTCCGGCGACATCATCGACCTGGAAGGTGAAACTATTGTCGGCATGGGTTATGCCGCTTCGACCTTGACCGCCACGCTGCTTGCCGGTGGCCCACGCACACTCAACTTGACTGGTCCCTTCACCGGCTTGTCGGCGACCACCGACGGCGGCGGGACCAACATCGCGACGGTCGGGGCCTCGGTCAATCTCACGGCCGGGCGCGACGTCCTGCTGTTTCTTTCCGGCAACCACACCGCGAAGGGCACTGTGGCGACCCTCAGCGCCGTCGACAACCTGATGGGCGGCAGCGGCATCGACACACTCAGCCTCGCCGGTGGCGGCGTATTCGATCTCGGCGCTCTGGCTGGCTTCAGCGGGTTCGAAAAGGTGACGCTCGACAATACCGGGTCGACGCTGACGCTGCGTGCCGGTGTCGGGTTGACGGTGAATGGCGGAAGCGCCAAGGACACCATAACCGGCAACAGCGGCAACGACACGATCGACGGCGGGGCCGGCGATGATGTCATGGCGGGTGGGGCTGGATCCGACACCTTCTTCGTCGACAGCGCCGGCGACAAGGTGTCGGAATCCAAAGACGGCGGCACGGCCGACCTCGTCGCGGCGCGTGCCAGCTATGCATTGGATACGGGCTCGGAAATCGAGTTTCTGCGAACGACCTCGAACGCGGGCACGACGGCGATCAACCTGACCGGCAATGCGCTGAAGCAGGAGATCACCGGCAATGCGGGCGCCAATATCCTGAACGAAGGTGGCGCCGGCGGCGGCGACAAGCTTTCCGGCCTCGGCGGCGACGATACCTACCGCATCCATAATTCCGCGGCCGTCATTGTCGAGACCGCCACGCAGGGAACTGCGGACAAGCTGATGACATCGGTCAACTACAAGCTTGGCGCCGGTGTGCACATAGAGCAGATGACGACCAACGGTTCGTCCGGGACAACGGGCATCAACCTTATCGGCAACGAGATCGTCCAGAAAATCATCGGCAATGCCGGCACCAATATCATCGACGGCAAGGGCGGCTCGGACACGCTGCAAGGCGGTAGCGGGAAGGATTATTTCACCTTCTCGACCGCGCTCGGTGCCGCCAATGTCGACACGATCGTCGACTTCAACGTCGCCGCCGACACTATCCGGCTGGAGAACGCAGTTTTCACAACACTGACGGTTGCCGGCGCGTTGGCGTCAGCGCACTTCCGGGCCAACGCAGCAGGTACTGCCCAAGATTCTGACGACAACATCATCTACGAGACTGATACCGGGAAACTATTTTACGATACCGATGGCAACGGCGCCACCGCCGCCATCCAGTTCGCCACGCTCGCCGGAAACCCGACGCTAACTGCAGCCGATTTTGTGGTGATTTAGCTCGTCGGCCATTGAACAACGAAGCTCCATCCAGCACCAGAGCCGGGCGGTCACAGATCAAGAGACGGCTCACGAGAACACTAAAGCCTTCTCCCAGGCGGGGAGCGATTGACGATCAGCGCCAGCTATTCTTCGACTCCCCGCAACAGGGCTCTCACCGAGTCGCACCTGTCTATCTGGCTTGCCGAGATTTCGGCTTGTCGAGTTGGCGATAGGATGCCTGCGAGCTACACCGCGTCACGGCAGGCACCCGAGGCGACCTACTTACCTTGCAAAGTCACGCTGCCGAAGTCCGCCGTATGCCCATTCAGCGCTGCTTTGCGCCTGCACTGTTGCCGTCCGAGCTTTTTGAGCGTTCTTCAAAACGCTCCGTGCCTTTTTTAGGGTGTGGCCCATGTCGGCCTCCGTCTGCCGCTCATTCTTTGCTGCTGCCTTCTCAAGGCCCCTGGCAGCTTACTTAACCTTGGTGGTTGGCGCGTTGCGGACACCCATTGAAGTTCTCCGATGGCGGCGGCTTGCCGCGTGCGTTGAACGTACCGGCACTGCAGACGTTCCGATCCCGGTAAGGCAATGTCACCGATTCGCAGCCAGACAACTGCTCACCGCCGTTGAGATGGCGGTGTCGCTTTCCGTGCCCGGCAAGGCAAATTCCACCATGGCCCCCAGTTCGGCTCGGAGCGGTTCGCTCCTCGCCGAGCGCTTGGGTCGACTTAAGGCCAGGTTCACCCTCTCGATCAACGACGTGCCGGGGGGATGCGCGAGACCTTGGCCGAGTTTCCGATGGCGTAGTCGAGTTGCCGTACTCCGTCAGCGGCGGGAAGTGTCGATCGGCGCAGAAGTTGGGAACATGTCGGTCTAGGGCGTGTCGTCATTTGAGCAATATGAAGGCAGCGACGAACCGGACGGCAGCGAGAAAAGTGCTTGCGAGTTTGTCGTAGCGCGTGGCGATTGCCCTGAACTGTTTGAGATTGTTGAAGAACCGCTCGATGAGGTTGCGCTGGCAATAGAGCACGAAATCGGTCGGCCGCTGGACAATCCGGTTTGCCTTGGGCGGGATGACGGGGGTGATCTGCCGCTCCTCAAGGTGGTCGATGAGGGCGTCGGCGTCGTGGCCTTGTCGGCCAGAAAGGCTTGCGGATCGATTTCGTCCAGCAAGGGTTCGGCCTGTCCGAGGTCTGAAGTCTAGCCCGGGGTCAGCGAAATCACCACCGGATTGCCGAGCGCGTCGGCCACCACATGGATCTTCGTCGTCAGTCAGCCGCGCGACCGGCCGATGGCCTGGTTGTCTTCGGCGTCTTTTTTTGAGTGCCCGCGCTGTGCTGATGGGCGCGCACGATGGTGGCGTCGATCATCATGTACTCGTTGTCGTGATCGGCAGACAAGTGTTTGAATATGCGTTCGAAAACACCGCTTTCACACCAGCGTCGCAGCCGTTTGTGGGTGGTGTTCCAGTCGCCGAACCGCTCGGGAAGGTCACGCCAGGGGATGCCCGCTCGATAACGATACAGCACCGCTTCGACGAACAGCCGATTGTCCGCCGCCGTGCCGCCGACGTGCCCTTCACGCCCCGGCAGAAAATCCTTGATCCGATCCCACTGATCGTCCCGCAATCCATAGCGACGCATCAACCAGCTCTCCTTTGGCCGGCTCTCTATCAATCACTCAAAAGCTGATTTGGGAATCCCTGCCCTCGACCCCAGCTAACTGACGACACGCCCTAGGGCGGCGCCATCATCTGGCACATCGTCTTCGCGACTGCATCTGCATCATAGGGCTTCGAAAAAAGGCGGCTTTCAGCGGGCATATCGCTCTCTGCGACACTTCGATATACCGATTCCAAGATGATCTTGATTGGGGGCCACCGATCGCGCACCGCGTTGGCGAGCTTGAGACCATCCATGCCTCCGGGCATATCGATGTCGGTGAAGAGCAATCCGATCTTTGGGTAGGCAATCACGATGTCGATCGCTTCGTCGGCAATGCCAGCCTCGAATACCGTGAACCAGCGTTCCTCCAACTGATCGACGATATCCATTCTGATTGGGATTTCGTCCTCAACCACCAACACGATAGGTTTTGTTGTCATAGCCAGCCCCGTCTGACAGGACGAAAGCCAGCTTGGACTGACCGCGCACTGAATTATATGCAAGCATTGGAATGCGGGACTGTTCCGTCACAGGAGGCAATTCACGCAGCAATGTCACGCCCGGCTACCCTCTATCAAAACAAGGATTCGCTAATGGACGATTTTCAGGGGGACGTGGCGGCAGTCCGCTCAATCGACTCAGTCCCCACGATCCTCGACGTGGTTTGCAGAACCACTGGAATGGGTTTCGCCGCTGTTGCGCGTGTCACCGAGGATCGATGGATAGTGTGCAGCGTCCTCGACAATATTCACTTCGGGCTTGAACCTGGCGGCGAGCTGAAGGTTGAGACCACAATCTGCAATGAGATTCGCGTCAGCCACGAAGCCGTGGTGATTGACAGCGTGGCCGATGACGAGATGTTTTGCGGGCATCACACTCCGGCAATGTATGGCTTTCAAAGCTATATCTCGATGCCCATTATCCGACGGGACGGCACCTTTTTTGGGACGCTTTGCGCGATCGACCCAAAGCCGGCCAAGCTGAAGAACCCCGAAACGATTGGGATGTTCAAACTCTTCGCCGAACTGATCGCTAGCCATCTCGACTCTGTCGACCGAATCTCAATGGCAGAAGCTGATGCGGCCAAAGAACGAGAACTGAAAGAGCTTAGGGAGCAAATCATTGCAGTTCTCGGCCACGATCTTCGGAACCCGCTTGGATCAATTGCGGCTGGTGTGAACCTGATGAAGAAGGACGGCAGCGAAAGTCGACGACTGGAGGTGCTGGCCCTTATGGAGGGCAGCGTCGCTCGTATGAAAAATCTCATCGATAATATCCTCGACTTCGCGAGGGCGCGCAGTGGGGAGCTACGCCCCACCAGTACAGAGCCTCGATCCCTCCAGCCCGTGCTCGCTCAAGTCATGGACGAGTTTCGTTCCATCCATCCTGAGCGTACCTTTGGTGTCAGTATCAAAGCTGAGGGATTGGTGCTCGCAGATGAACCGCGCGTTGCGCGGCTGTTTTCGAACCTCATTGGAAATGCCGTTGCGCACGGAGATGTAAATGCGCCGATCAGGATAGAAGCTGCCACGTTTAATGATAAGTTCTCATTCAAGGTCTCTAACAAAGGCACTCCCATCCCCGCCGAGCGAATGGCTGGTTTGTTCGAACCATATGTCAGGGGGACGACCGCCGATAACCAAGGGTTGGGTCTCGGACTCTACATTGCGTCAGAGATCGCGAAGATGCACCACGGCTGCCTGGAGGCCGCGTCGGAGGGAAATATAATCTCATTTGCGTTCACGATGCCTCTGGCTCCGAGCCCGGGTCCGTAGCGAACAAACGTGACTATGCGCGCCACTCTGTTAGGCGCTTTCGGGATCGGGATTATGCCGAGTCACATCGAGCACACGGTCAGCGACTAGACGAATAAGCGTTTGCTTATGTAATCTCATAATTAAGACCCCAACCGGCCCTAACCTTGGGGTTTGGCTGAACCGCTCGGGTGCGGCATGAGGGATGCCGCAAAAGAGTACTACTGTTGTCAGTGATGCAGCAGCATTAACCTTTGACATACAGCGGGTCCAGCGTTCGCGGCAGATTGTTGCAAATTCAGCGCGCAAGACTTCTCCCTGCGGGGGAATGCTTGATGATCAGCTCCCGGCCGGCTGCAACCCTTGCGCCTGTAGCATCGCTCTCGCAGCCTCGTACCCTGTCGATCTGGCTTGGCGACATTGTGGCTTGTCGAACTGGCGATAGGTTGTCGGCGATGTCGGCGAGAGCTTCACCACCCGGCCGATCGGTTTGATGCCGGCACGTCTGACGAAATCCATGAAGCTTTCCCCGACGCCGCGGGTGAGTGACTGGACTGCCAGGTGCTCGCGGCTCCCACGGTAAGCACGAACTGTGTCACAGATCTCCCATAGCTCGAAGGCTAGGAGATCGATTGTCCGAACCATATTGCGCAGCTCGACCAATCCCACTCACCGGCCATCGGAACCCTCTATGACCTTGGCCTTGACGTCGGCATCTGGGTCTTCGTCGTCCAACATATTCAGGAACGTCGAGGCCTCATTGCCGAACCAACGCTTGGCCTTGCGCGCAAGAGCGGCGCGATTGGCCGGGTTGTTCTCCTTCTGAAGCTCGCGCGCGATCTCCGGGTTAATGGCCGCTTTTGTCTGTTATAACGTCTCCAGTTGATTGATTTCACCGGGGGATGCACGGGCGGGCGCGAAACATTTGGATGGAAGGGTCATGATTGGGTACTACGGGGCACGTAATGACGACCATCACTTCGCATCTTTGCGCTGCTGAGTTGGCGTGTCGCTACGAGACGGCAGGCGAGCCGATCACCAAGAGCCACTTTCACGCGCTTTGGCTGTTGTCGCAGGGTTACGATGTCAAGGAGACGGCGGCGCTTCTGTCATTCTCCACGCGCTGGGTGCGCAGCCTCGTCAAGCGCTACAACGCGGGCGGCCCGGAGCAGCTTGGCGATCAGCGCGTCCACAACGGCACCGAGTCGTGCATTCTGACCCAGGCCGCACTTGCAGCGCTCAAAGAGCGGCTGGGCACTGCGCCCGACGACGGCGGACAATGGACGGACCCAAGATCGCCCGCTGGCTGGCGTGGTTCCACAATCTCGGATCGGTGCGCGATCAGCGCGGCTGGGATGCTCTAGTCGCCGTCGGCTACTCGATCCAGCAACCGCGGTCGCGCCATCCGCAGGCCGCGGCGCCAAAGGATCGTGCCGGTCTCACAAAAAGCATCAAGCCGCGGTCGCCAGCGAGCGACGCAAGCATCGCGGCGCCAAAGTCGAGATGTGGGCGACGGACGAGCATCGCATCGGCCTGAAGCCGATCACGCGCGGCGTGTGAAGGAGCGAGATGAGGGCAGAGCGTCCATTCCATTCAAGGCATACAGCTGCCTCTCCACAAACCAGCGCTCCGACGCCAGCTCGCCCAGCTCCGCTGCCGAAAATCCCGCCGCCAATGTAGGGTTTTGTCAGGGCGGCACTAACACCCAAACGCCTGTTCCGCGGCGCCCGCGCCCACCACGGCTGCCCCTCACCAACCCAGCTCACCGCCGCCGCCTCGCCCAGCTCCGCTGCCGAAAATCCCGCCGCCAATGCAAGGTTTTGTCAGCTCGCCACTAAAACCTACCGTCGCTTCCGCAGCACCGCGCCCATTTCTGCTGCCCCCTCACCAAACCGGCACTCCGTCGCCGGTCCGCCCGTTCCGTTGCCGAAAATCCCGCCACCAATGTTGACATTTGTTGGCTAGGAACTAACACCCAAACCGCCGTCCCGCAGCACCGCGCCCACCACGGCTGCCTCGTCACCAAACCACCGCTCCGCCGCCGGCCCGCCCAGCTCCGCTTCCGAAAACCCGCCGCCAATGTGAGGTTTTGTGAGGTTCGCAGCAACACCCATACTGCTTATTCCGCGGCACCGCCCACTACGGCTGCGCTCACCAAACCAGCGCTCCGAGGCCGGCCCGACCAGCTCCGCTGTCGAAAAAATCCCGTCGCTAATGTGAGGTTTTGTCAGGACGGCGCTAAAACCCACCGGCTATTCCGCAGCACCGCGCCACTTGCGATGACCGATGTAAGGTCGAAGCATCAGTATTGTCGTCTTTGGGATCGTGGCTTGTTACAACTTCTGGCGAATAGCTTTCCCGCCGCTTCGGGGCCGTGACCCGACCGGCGGCTTTCGGCCCAGATTAGCGGTAAGCGGACGATCGCTTTCGTCTCTGATGAGGCGCCGCAGAGAGCAAGCAAGTTAACGAATCGAGATGGTCGAATGTACACGGATCCAACCATGTGGGCTGACATCTGTCCTCGCGACTGGTCAATCGATCAGGGAGGTTTCCCGGACCAAGGGGTTGAGCCGCAATACTGTCAGGAAAATGCTGCGCCAGGAAAAACCGGGCCAATTAGTCCGCAAAGAGAGGCCGACATCAATCAGCGCTTTACGGGAGCCTGATCGACATCATGCTGGTCGAAGACGAATCCCGGATACAGCGCGACCGCAGAGGCGTCGCCGCCCTCTTTCGTATCCGTCGCGACCATAATGGGTAGCATCTATTCTGCCGTGCGCCGCTATTGCCGAAGTGTCCAGGTTCCGCAGGTCGATTTGGATGTTCGCACGGAGGAGACGAAAATGCCGTAGACAGCCTTACCATCGAGCACACCGCGAGAACCTATTGGCTGTGCGCTCTCTCTCCAGAGGGTAGTTCGAAGATAACATTGCGACTTCACAGACATCGCATGCTGAACGCAAGCGGGAAGTGACGGTGTGGATAGGGCGCGTGAGAGGTGACTAACTTCTGCAGCCGATCCCGGGTGACCCGGAGGCAATCGGGCGGCTTCTGAGGCCGCATGCTTCATCCGCCCGGGCCGATCACCGCGCCGGCGCGCATGAGACAGTCCATCAGCGAGCAACAGGAGCCGACGTGTTCAAAGCGAACCCGGTGGTCTGACGTAGGTCACAGAGGTGCCCGGCGGTGCGGGGCGTTCGTTGATCCTGACGCCCTTGATCCAGAGAAGAAACGCCTCCCAATGGATACCGGCAACCACCTTGAGCGTGAGAAGCGGATAGAGAAAGAACATCCTGGCCAGTTGGCCATCCGTGAGTGGACGTCGGAGGCCCGAAAAGGCAGCCACGATCACCGGCCCCCAGGCGTCGCTGGCAGTGATGTGCAGAAACAGCTTGTCGCCCGGCGGATTGAGGCGGAATTTGTAGTGCATGCCCATGCTCGCGAACGGCGATACGTAGAATTGTTTCTCGCATCGCTGATCGACCGAGCCGGCACCTCCACCATCTTGCACGGGTATCAAATAGCTGTGGCGCTCGCCGAATGTGTTGTTAACTTCGTAAAGCACGGCTTGCAGTCCGCCGTCCCGACGATGGCAATAGTAGACGCTGAGCGGGTTGAAGACGTAGCCGAGCAGGCGAGGCATGCAAAGCACGCGAATGGCGCCGCCGTCCGTCTCGAGGCCCGCTGCGTGTAGGTGCTGCTCGATATAACCGCGCAGCGGACGCCCGGACCCGTCTGCGTGGTCGCGATCGAAGAAGCTAAACAGGTTAAAGCTATTCCAAGAAAACAGCTTCAATCGCCGCGAAAGGCCGCCAATCTCATCGAGATCGAGCAGCAACGAGAACATGCCGTACTTGAGGCGATGTTTTTGGGGATGCAGCCGTTGGTGCATCACCTTTCCCGCATAGATGGCCGATCCCACAGTGGACATCAGGCCGCCGTCAGATCCCGAGAGCGGGGCAGGTCTAGTATGTTGATCCGGCCGGATTCGTCCTCCACCTGCCACGGCCTGCGCACGCCGCCCAGAGCCTCGGCGACCGCGAGCCCCGCCTGCAACCCGTCCTCGTGAAAGCCGGCGCCGAAATAGGCGCCGCAGAACCAAGTATTGCGTACGCCCTGAAGTGTCCAAAGCCTCCTTTGCGCGCGCATGGCCGCACCGTCGAAGAGCGGATGCTCATAGGTCTCGCGGTGTTTTACGGTTTCCGCCAAAGGCTGCACGGCAGGGTTAAGTGTCACGAAGAGCGGCTTTTCACCCGGAAGCGACTGCAGCCGGTTCATCCAGTACGTGACCGACAGCTTTCTGGCATCGTCCTGGGTCTCCGCAAGATAGTTCCAGGCCGACCACGCACGCTTCCTCCTGGGCATTAGGCGGAGATCGGAATGCAATACGGCTTCGTTCCGGCTGTAGGCGAAAGTGCCGAGCAACTCGCATTCGGCTACGGTGGGATCGCTCAACATGGCCAAGGCCTGGTCCGCATGAGTCGCGATCACGACATGGTCAAAACGCCGTCCGGTCCCCTGCCGGTCGACGATCTCCACTGAGCCGGGGTTCCTCACGATTGAGCGGATGGCATGGCCGAGAACAACTTTGCCTTCCAATCGCTTGGCGAGCCTTTTTACATATTCACGACTGCCACCTTCGACAGTCCGCCAGATCGGCCTGCCAGCTATCCTCAGCAGCCCATGATTTTCGCAGAACCGGATGAAGGCCGCGGCCGGATAGTTGCCAATCTCGGCAGCCGGGCTCGACCACACCGCAGCCGCCATCGGGTACAGATGATCCTCGCGGAACGCGGCCCCGTAACCTTTGGAGTCGAGATATTCGGCCAGTGTGATCTCGCCGATCCGGGCGATGTCGAAAGGAGCAGCGCGGTAGAAGCGCAGCAATTCGCGAAGCATCCGCCAGAACCGCGGCCTGGCGATGTTGGCGGGCTGCGCAAGAAGACCCGTAAGGCCCGTCCCGGAATACTCCAGGCGCCCGCCATCCATCGACACGGAGAACGACATCTCGGAGGGCTTTGTAGGCACGCCGAGGTGCCGAAACAGCGCGGTCAGGTTTGGATAGGTCGACTGGTTGTAGACGATGAACCCGGTATCCACCTGGACGCCGTCCGCTTCGACCGTGTTGCTATGACCACCAAGCCTCGGAGCTTGCTCGAACAACGAAACGTCGTGCCGAAGGGACAAGAGCCATGCTGCGGAAAGCCCGGATATACCGCCGCCGATGACCGCGATCTTCAGCGGACGTTCGGGTCCCATTCCAGAGTTCCTCAAGTTCATAAATTTCGCATCCCGCACTACGGTCGTCTCGGCCCTATATGCTGGCTACGAACGCAGACTCGACACGGATCACTTCACTCCAATGATCCGTAAGCCGTGACAGATCGTAGGAAGGCATATGTATGCCTGTGCAGATCATCCATTTTCCCGTTCAACGTCGCTTCCCTTCCATCCCACAGGGTGTGAAGTGTCGTTGAATATGCGCAAAACCCGGACCAGCCTTTCCGCCGTCGAAGCTGCATGGCTCATGGCGAAAACCGCCAATGAGCAGGATCGCGCCGCCTTTTCTAAGTTGTTCGATTTTTACGGACCTCGGATCAAAGCGTTCATGATGCGGTCGGGATTTCCGTCTTCCGCCGCGGAAGAACTCGCCCAGGAGACGATGCTGCTGGTCTGGAAGAAGGCGAGTTCCTTCGACGTCTCGCGCGCCAGCGTTTCCACCTGGATATTCACCATCGCGCGCAACCTTCGGATCGATCGCTTGCGGCGCGAGAATCGGCCGCAGGTTCAATCCGAACCATTCGATCCATCGGACCAGCCCGACGAGCCCATGACGGGCGAGGCGATCATGATGTCCAGCCAACGCACGGAGCGTATCAGGGCTGCGCTCGCCATGCTGTCCGTCGAACAGGCCGAGGTGGTCCGGCTCTCCTTCTTCGGCGACAAGGCCCAAACCGAGATTGCCAGCGAACTCGGCATCCCGCTCGGCACCGTTAAATCGCGCGTCCGGCTTGCTCTTGCCCGACTGCGCCAGATCCTGGACGACCTCAAATGACGATCAACCACCATCCGAGCGACGAGACGCTGCTCCTATACGCCAGCGGTAAGCTGGAGCCCGGGCCTGGCGTCGTCGTGGCCGTTCATGTCGGCGGTTGCCGGGTTTGTGGGGACCGTGTCGCCGACTTCGAGGCGATCGGCGGATCGGTTCTCGAAGATATCGAGGCAATCGAGTTGAGCGCGGGCGCGCTCGATCACATGATGGCAAGGATCGACGCGATGGCCGGCAAGGATTCCTCGCGGCCAGGCGGGCGCAAACCTGCCCATGCCAACATCGGCATCCGCCTGCCGGAAGCGCTGGACAATTGCGATGTCGGGGCATGGCGATGGATCGGCCCCGGTGTCCGCTTTAGCCGCGTCACGCTTCCAGGCGAGCCCGAGGCCAATGTAATGCTGCTGAAGGTTGCGGCCGGCCGGAAACTGCCGAAGCATACTCATTCGGGGCGCGAATATATGCAGGTGCTGACGGGTTCTTTCGCCGATGCACGCGGAAACTATCGGCCAGGCGACATGGACGAGGCGGATTCCGAGGTCGAACATCAGCCGATCGTCGATCCCCAGGCAGAATGCATTTGTATCGCGGCGTTGGAGGGACAAATGCGCCTGCGCGGATTCTTCGGCCGGATGATCCAACCTTTTATCGGCTGAGAGTTTCGCCAATGCGAACTTCCTTCAACACCATGTCGCCCTCACGCGACGGCCCCGTGCCAGAAAGGCATTGAGGCATGGCGACCTACGGCTCGCTCGTCGCGTTGGGACTGGCACTGGCATTGGCCATGACGGGCGCCTGGTGGATCGCGACGAAATCCGGAAAATCCGGCTGGATCGATGCAATCTGGTCTTTTGCCGTCGGCATATGCGGGGCGGTCGCGGCGCTTGTAAGTTTTGGCGGTGCGGTGCTGACCGACAGGCAGTTCCTGGTGGCGGGGCTGGCGCTGCTCTGGTCGCTGCGGTTAGGCATTCACATTTCAGTGAGGACGGCGCGAAGCGATCAGGACGATCCACGCTACGCTCAGCTTCGCCGCGAATGGGGCATGTCGTTTCGCCGGCGCCTGTTCTTTTTCCTCCAGATTCAGGCCGCGACGGCCTTTGCGCTGGTGCTATCGATCATGGCGGCAGCGCATAATCCGGCCCAGGGCCTCAGCGCACAGGATTGGGCGGGCGTCCTGCTCCTGCTGGTCGCGATCGCCGGCGAGGCCGTGGCGGACCGGCAGCTCGTCTCGTTCCGGTCCAACGTGGCCAACAAGGGCAAGGTCTGCGATGCCGGCCTGTGGAGGCTGTCGCGCCATCCCAACTATTTCTTTGAGTGGCTCGGCTGGCTGGCCTATCCGGTCATCGCAGTAGATATGACGGGCGGCTACGCTTGGGGCTGGGCAGCCCTTGTCGGACCGGCGCTGATGTATTGGCTGCTCGTTCATGCATCGGGTATCCCGCCGCTTGAGGCGCATATGCTGCGATCACGCGGCGAGCGTTTCCGCCGCTACCAGGAACGAACCAACGCCTTCTGGCCGGGCCCACCCCGTATCACGACGAGCTTTCAGGGAAATCGATCATGAACCTGGTGTCCTACGCAATCCGCGCCATTGAACGCACCCCCCTGCCTGACTCCGCCACCCAATACGCGATCGACTTCCTGGTCGACCGGACGAGACGCCGGCTGGTAAATGCCGCCTCCGCCGAGGAGGCACATTTCGCCAGCAGCATGACGAGCCATGCAATCGCGCACCATGCGGACGCAGCGAACAAACAGCACTACGAATTGCCGCCGGAGTTCTTCGCGCTCACACTCGGCCCACGCCGAAAATATTCGAGCTGCTTCTATGAAGCCGGAAACGAGACCCTCGCGGAGGCCGAGATTCTCGCATTGGAACGTACGGTCGAAAACGCGGCTCTCGCAGATGGACAGACGATCCTGGAGCTCGGCTGCGGGTGGGGCTCGCTGACGCTGTTCATGGCGGAACGGTATCCATCCTCGCGCATCGTGGCTGTCTCGAACTCGGCACCCCAGCGGTTGCATATTCAGGCCGAGGCGGCGGCGCGAGGGCTTCGGAACGTCGAAGTCCTGACAGCCGACATGAACGCCTTCGAACCAAAGGAAAAATTCGATCGCGTGATCTCGGTCGAGATGTTCGAGCACATGTCGAACTGGGCCGAACTGCTTTCGCGCATCAAGACCTGGCTGGTGCCTGATGGCAAGCTGTTCGTACATGTCTTCAGCCACCGCCACAGGCCCTACCGCTTCGACCATTGTGACGACGCGGACTGGATAGCCCAGCATTTCTTCACCGGCGGCGTGATGCCAAGTCATGGCTTGATGGGGCATTTCCCAAATTCCTTCTCGATCGAGCGGGACTGGCGGTGGAGCGGCCTGCACTATCAGAAGACCGCGCTCGACTGGCTTGTGCGGTTCGACGCCAACCATAAGCGGATCAACCCGATCCTGAGTGCGGTGTATGGCGAAGACGCGTCGCTTTGGAGGCGACGCTGGCGTATATTCTACCTCGCCACCGCAAGGCTTTTCGGCAATGCCAGCGGTACGGAATGGGGCGTCAGCCATTATCTGTTGCGGCCCGCACAGTAGTGCGATGAAGCGCCTTGTTGCTTGGTGGCGAAGGATCGGCGCCTACGCCGCACATGACGATCCGCTGACGGCCAGTGCGAACTGGATCGCACTGGTCGTCGCCTGGAATCAGCCGTTCTATCCGCTTTACCTTTATGCAATCGTCGGCGGCGACAAACTCGCGCCGTCGTTGCTGACGTTCCTGTCGACGCCCTTCTTTTTGGCCGTTCCGTGGCTATCGAAGCGCCATCCGCTGGGCGCCCGGCTGCTGCTACCACTGACCGGCATGGCCAATGCCGTCGTCAGCACTAAGGCGTTCGGCGTGGGCTCCGGGGTGGAGCTGTTCCTCATTCCCTGCGCGCTGATTGCCGCCGCGCTATTCAGGCCCGCCGAGCGAGCTATCGGCCTCACGATAATCGCCGGCTGCGCTGCCTTTTATTTTGGGCTGCACGACCGCTACGGAGCGCCCCTCGCAGCCTACAGCACGACGGAAAGTGCGGCCATGCTCGGACTGAATGCGGTCAGCGTCACGACACTCACGGTGTTCATTGGACTGCTGCTTTCTGGCGTTGTCGACGCTGCCGAGCGTCGCCCCTTCATGCTTGTGGGAAAAAGTAGCGGGTCAGCAGGAAGCCAAGGGCTGCCGAAAGAGCGGTAAGCAGCGATCCCCAGCAAAGGTCCGCGACGGTGATGACCGCGGGCCATCCCCGTATGGTGGCGTGATTGGTCAGGTCGTAGGTTGCGTAGGCGAAGAAGCCGAAGAGCGCGCCATACAGCGCCGCCGTCGTCCACTTGCCGCTCGAGAATGCGGGTGTGGTCGCGAAGACGATGATGCCGGCCACATAGACGACATAGAAAAGCCCGGCAGGCACCAGGTTGACGCTGTCGGCCAGCACCTCTCCGAGATATCGGCGATAGAGGCGCTCCGACATGCTTGTCAACCAGATGACATCGATTCCTACAAAAATGACGAAGGTAGCCAGATAGGCAACTGCATATTTTGTCATGGCAGCTCCAATATTGATCTCTACGATTTACCGGACTGCATTGCCCGGTAAACCGTCATTGCTCGGTCACGCGCCTTGCCGTGATCGACGATCGGCCGGGGATAGGTTTCGCCGAGCTTGATGCCGCTCTCTTCCAGAACCGCGTCCGGCGCTTCCCATGGCCGGTGAAGGTAGCGTTTCGGCAGTCCGGTAAGTTCCGGCACGTAGCGGCGGACATAGTCGCCCTCGGGATCGAACTTCTCCCCCTGCAGCACGGGATTGAAGATGCGGAAATAGGGGGCCGCGTCCGCGCCGCTTCCGGCCACCCACTGCCAGTTGGCCGGATTGTTGGCGGCGTCCGCATCGACGAGCGTGTCCCAGAACCATTCCTCGCCTGTGCGCCAGTCGACCAGCAGGTCTTTGATAAGGAACGATGCCACGATCATGCGCACGCGGTTTTGGACCCACCCGGTCTGCCAGAGTTCGCGCATCCCCGCGTCGACGATGGGATAGCCGGTCAGGCCGTTCTGCCAGGCACTCAAGCCCTTCGGATCGTTGCGCCAAGCAAAACCATCGAATTCAGGCCGAAAGCTCCGATCCCGCAGGTTCGGATTGTGGAACAGGAGGTGGGAGCAGAACTCGCGCCATACGACCTCCTTCCGAAACTTGGCCGCCCCGCTGCCCTTCGCCTTCCTGAGCGCGGCGAGTATCTGGAACGGCGTGATCTCGCCGAACGCCAGATGCGGAGACAGCCGCGAGGTTCCGGCGACACCCGGCCTGTCGCGGCGTTCCTCGTAGTCGCTCAGGTTTTCCTCGATGAAATCATTGAGCCGCCGGCGGGCGCCCTGTTCGCCGGGCGTCCAACTTTCGAACAGGCCTCCGGACCAGTCCGGCTTTACCGGGAGAAGCCTCAGTTCATGAAGCTTCAATCCGGCGATATCTCCTTCCCAGCCCCGAATCGGCCGCGGCGGATCGATTGGGTCGCGTGGTTCAAGCCCTTGCTCCAGCGCGTTCCAGAACGGCGTATAGACCTTGTAGAAACCACCCGAGCCAGTTTTGACGAGACTGGGCTCGTGCAGCAAAGCCCCGTCGAAGCTCTGCGCCGCGAGACCTTGGTCGCGCAATCGCTTCTTCAACGCCGCATCGACCGCCGCCTCGGCGGGGTCGTAACGGCGATTCCAGAAGACGGCATCCGCTCCGCTGGCTTCGACCGCTTCCGCAACCAAGCGAGGCGTGTTGCCCTGTTTCAGCATCAACTTGGTGCCGGCCGTCCTAAGTTCCCGCTGCAGCGCGTACAGCGAATGGTGCAGCCACCATCGGCCGGCAGCGCCAACCTTCCGCACGCCTTTGCTCTCCTCGTCGAGCAGATAGAGCGCGACGACAGGCTTGCCGCTCTCCGCGGCGGCCGACAGTGCACCATTGTCCCCGATCCGAAGATCGCGGCGGAAGAGAACAATAACGGGAGTGGATCGATCAGCCATGGGCGGGGCGCATCAAGGCTTGGCCGGCGTCCAAAATACGTCCTTGCAGATCAGCCCGCCGACCACGCAGCCCTTCGTCTTCAGGCGCTTGCCGGTGACTTGGAGCGTGATCGAATATGTGAGGTTGCGCTTCGGATCATAGGCCTTGCCCGTCAGGGTCGTAGTGGATTTGGGCGTCACCGTCATGATCAGCTTGTCGCCGACAGCCTCACCCTTGCTCGTGTCGCGGATCCACAGGTTGGTCGCACACAGGGACTGGCCACAAGGTGCAATCCGCACACGGGCGTTGCCGTCGTCGCGGATCCAAACGCCGGAAGCGGTGGACAGTGCGTCTGCAGTCGCGGCCTGGGGCAACAGCATGGCTACGACGATCAATGCGGCTGCACATCGCATAAGTTCACCTCTTCAGCATCCCCACCCCTTGTACGAGGTAGGCCCTTTGAGGGATCATTCACACCCCAGCCTGCAAGCTCCTGGCCGACCACGTGCGCTTGGAAGCCAAGACAGGCTTCCCGACCGAAGCATCACAAACAAATATCCCAGGTGGGACTGATGCACTGCTGATGATCGATTTTCCGGACAAGGCACGCCCGCCTATGTTCGCCTCAGATTCGGCTGCGAAGTTAATCGCGCTTCAATGCCATCAAACTGCGCTTCCTGCCTTGGGATCTCGGCAACTTCGGCTCTTCGGAGGCAGGATTCAACCGCGGGGCGGACTGCAATTCGTAGTTTGCGGTTGCACATACCCACGGGCTTCTGCCGCGAATCTCCACTCCGCAACCGACTCCAATGTACTGGCGGCTGACCCGGATGATGACCAACGCCACCTCGGAGCTCTCGCCTACAGCCGCTTATATTTGCCAAAGGCACTCGTGGCGTTTCCACAGCCGCAGTGGCGAGATCGAGCCGTGAATGGAACTCCGTCAATCCGCAGCCGTTTACGGTGCCGGAACAAAAGGCTGGGGGCGACGTGTTCAGCGACGATGCATCACCTATAGAGAGTGGAGTGGTCGGTCTCGACTACGTTCTTCGAGGCGGCTATGCTAAGTACCGCTCTCATTTGGTCGAAGGTAGGCCAGGATCAGGCAAGACTACACTCGGTTTGCAGTTTCTGATCGACGGCGCCTCCCGCGGTGAGAGATGCCTCTACATCACCCTTTCGGAGAGCAAGCGCGAACTGCTTTCGGTTGCAGGCAGACACGGCTGGGACTTGGCTGGTGTCGAAATTCTCGAACTGGTGCCGCCGGAACTCAGTCTCGACCCGTCCCAGTTGCAGACGCTGGTTCACTCGTCTGACCTTGAACTGGGCGAGACGGTAAACGCAGCGCTGGCTGAGATCGAGCGCATGAAGCCGGACCGGGTGGTGTTCGACTCGCTGTCGGAAATCCGACTTCTGTCGCAGGGTTCGTTGCGATACCGCCGGCAGGTGTTGGCGCTGAAGAGCTTCTTCCTGCTCAACCATGCGACCGTACTGCTGCTCGACGACCTTACCGCGGAGCATGACGATCTCAATCTGCACTCGATCAGCCACGGCGTCATTCGCATGGAGCAGCTTACGCCCATCTATGGAGGCGAGCGTCGGCGACTGCGTGTCATCAAGATGCGCGGTGTGCAGATCCGTGGCGGGTTTCATGATTTCGTGATCCGGCCAGGCGGTGTGATCGTCTTCCCGCGTCTTGTCGCCTCGGACCACGAAGAGGCCACCCACGGATCGCCCGCATCCAGCGGGAACGCTGTTGACATCCTGCTTGGCGGCGGCCTCGACCGCGGTACCAGCACGCTGGTGATGGGCCCCTCCGGCGTCGGCAAGTCGACTATTGCGGCCTCGTACTGCCATGCGGCGCTTGGTCGTGAAGAACGGGTACTTGTGCTGCTTTTTGATGAGACGAAGCGGATTTTCCTCGCGCGGGCGGCGGGGTTGGGAATGGATCTCCGGCCGTTCCTTGAGACCGGCGACCTGATCCTGGAACAAATTGATCCGGCGGAATTGTCTCCTGGCGAATTGTCGGCGCGGATACAATCGGCGGTCGAGGGCCTCGACGCCAGGATCGTCGTTATCGACAGCTTGACGGGCTACCTCAACGCCATGTCGGAGGAGCAGCATCTGGTCCTGCAGATGCATGAGATTCTGACGTATCTCAACCAGAAGGGCGTGGTGACAATCCTGCTGCTGGCCAATCACGGATTGATCGGACAGATGGTGTCCCCGGTCGACATGACCTACCTCTGTGATTCAGTCATGCTCCTTCGGTTTTTTGAAAGCGGCGGCCGCGTTCGGCGCGCCATTTCAGTCGTCAAGAAGCGGGTCGGTCCACATGAGGATACGATCCGCGAGTTTCGAATTACCGGCGATGGCGTGAATGTCGGCGAACCTCTCGCCCAATTCCATGGAATTCTAACGGGGGTGCCGTCTTATGAAGGCAAGCATTCCGACCTGCTGGCAGACGAAAAGCCATGACGCTGCCTGAGCCCGTCGCTCTCGTGCTTGCTCCTGTCGGAAGAGATGCGCAAATTGCTAGCGCTATTCTGGCGACCGGCAACATCCGCACTCGGATCTGCGACACTCTTGAAGCGACGCTGCCGCTTCTCGACGTTGCGCACTGCCTGGTAATCGCCGAAGAAGCCTTGACCAGTGCCGATCGCAACGAATTTGCGAGTTGGCTCGACAATCAGCCTGCGTGGTCCGATTTCCCGATCGTGTTGTTGGTTATGCGAGGAAAGGAGGTCGACAAGCGCCTGACGTTTCTCGACCGGTACCTGATCGTGCTCGAACGGCCGTTCCTTGCGTCGAGCCTCACAAATTCGGTTCGGTCCGCCCTGCGGGCCCGTGACCGGCAACTCGAAGTGAAGTCCTACATCGAACAGAAGCAGGAAGTTGCCGATCGCCAGCGCCTGCTGATCCGCGAACTGCATCACCGGGTCAAAAACACCTTGGCCAACGTACGGGCCATGATGGGCGCCACGGCTCGTTCCAGCGACAGCGTCGATGGCTTCGTGCGAGACTTCTCCGCCAGGATCGTGTCGCTCGCCGAGACGCATTCAATGCTGACCGACGATTACTGGCAAACTGCCTCGCTGCAACGACTCCTGCTGGGGGAGTTGCGCCATTACGACACGACGGATCACCCGCGAATTCTGCTGGATGGTCCAGAGGTCGCTCTTGTGGCCGACATAGCGATACCCGTCGGGATGGCGTTCCACGAACTTGCCTCCAACTCATCGAAATTCGGCTCGCTGTCGACTTCGCACGGTCGTCTCGACGTGCTTTGGACGATTGACGATTCCGGCCCCATCCGTCAGGTCAACCTGGATTGGCGGGAGTACAACGGGCCGGAAGTCCATCCACCGAAGCGGCGGGGTTTCGGCACGATATTGCTTGAGAAGGTAGTCGCAGTGCAGTGCGATGCCAAAGTGGCACTCCACTACGATCCGGGCGGCCTGCGCTTCACCATGGCCCTTCCGCTTCGCGACACCAGGCTGGTCCCCTCGTACTCGTGAGGCTCAACCGCACGATCAGGTTCTGCTATGGCGGGGGCGATCTATCGTTGATAAGGGTGGCGAAAGCTAGGAACGGCCTCCCATGACACCCGATACCCATACGCCGGAGACAGTCGAGAAACTGCTCGATACGCCGGATCTCGCAAGTGCCCTCGAAAGCGAACAGTTCAAGAAGTTTCTTGACCAGGTACCCATCGCAATCGCTGTTTCCGATTTGGGAGGGGTAGAACGGGTTGTCTACGCAAACCCGGAATTTGAGAGGCTCTCGGGCATCGCTGCGGCAAAACTTGCGCAGGACAACTGGTCCTCGCTCGCCGGAACCGGGGTCGGCGAGCGAAAAGATCAGGCGCTGGTTAACGCGGTTGTCGAGGAAACTGATTTTGTGGGGACGTTCCGCCTGGAGCGGGGCGAAGCCAAGTCACCGGTGGTCGACGTTTATTCGAATGTGATCGAGGACGACAACGGCAAGCTTTGCTTCCGGCTGGTTGCGTTGGTTGACGTCTCGGCGCACGGGGAGAGCGAGACGCGCGACGTCGAGGACCGTGTCCGCGAAAAGGACACGCTGCTGCGCGAACTTCAGCACCGCGTCAAAAACAACCTTCAAATGATTACGGCCCTCATCCGCATGGAAACGCGCAATGCTGCCGATTCAGACCATAAGAGGTTCGAGCGGCTAGCGGGGCGTGTCGATGCGCTTGCAATCCTTTACCAAACGCTGTCTGCCGACGGCCAGAAGGAAGAGGTGGATCTGGGCGTCTATCTGAGCCAGATCGCTTCGGCCGTGATGACATCACATGCGGTCGAAGGCATCCGATTGGATATGAAAGTCGACACTTACCCGGTATCAATAAACGTCGCCATGCCGACCGGGCTGGTGGTGAACGAGCTACTGACGAACGCGCTCAAGCATGCCTTTCAAGGCCGTGATGGTGGGACCATTACCTTGCAGAGCATCGTGAATGGCGACGGCTGCCGCGTCGTGGTCGCGGATGACGGGATCGGGCTCCCGGAGGGAGACACCTGGCCTAAGCAGGGCAAACTCGGCGCGCTTATCGCACGCTCGCTGACGGAAAACGCCAAGGCCGAATTCGAGGTGAAGTCGAGTGCGAAAGAGGGTACCCGCGTGACGATCGTATTCAAGCGATCAGAAGCTGCCTCGGATCAGCTAAAGCCTGGCTGACCGGATTCGCTGATCAACGGTGGCAGATGGTCGAGCAAAAATTTTACATTGCGCGATCGGCGCTGAACGCCTCGGCCCGTCAACACCTTCATTGACCATTCACCCCGAGGGGCGTCCGGCGTGCGGCCTGCCCTCTTGAAACCTGGCAAATATCGGGCCTGTCCGTCGTGACTGCACACCCTTTTGCTAGGCCTCTCCAATCAAAACTGGACGCCAGCTTTGGAAAACGTTCCATCTCGACAGAATCTTTAGAATGTCCGCTTTCAGGATGCGGTCGCTACCCGGCCACCGGCCGACATGAGGCGCATAGCTGACGTAACGGGATCGCGCCTCCGCTGCCAATCACTGCCTTGCGTAAGAATGGCACGGGGGCTCATCCACATCTGCGACAAGAAACAACCACGTGACCCAGCGACATGGTAAAACCACCTGCTTGTCTAGCGCTGGATGGGAGGGCAGATTCGTGCACCTAGCTTGATGGATTGGAAAAGCAATGGAGACGAACGACACGATTCCCTGGCGCCTTCGCGAGGGCCCCGCCACGTGCCAAGGCGCACTTACAGAGGCACATATTGTTCTATTGAGTGCCACGCATGAAATCGGCACAGACACGCTATGTGAGCTGTCGAAGAAGCTGGATGGCGCGCTCTCCCGACAACTTAACATGACCGAGCCAGAGTTCGCCGACAAGCGGGCTGATAAAGGAACACGCGAGGCCAAGAAAGCGCTTCACCACCTAGGGTCGGTCGAAAAAGATCTTGCACGCGCGTTGGAAATCTTTCGCTCATTGCGATTCAAGAATCCATTCGCGCACGTTGGAATGCCTGATCCGTTTGTGGGCCATGTCGCAGAGCTTGAGAAAGCCGAAGAGTCTGTCAAAAAATTTCGAACATCCGCGGCAGCAATGGCCCGGAACGGATTGATTTCATTCAAGCCCAATCCCGACAAGCGCCTGATACGAGATGTCCGCCGCCAGATCGTATGCACGAGCATCTTCAATTGCTGGGAGGAGATCGGTGGCAAGCTTACCTATACGACCGATCCGATCACGTCGGAGCGAGGCGGGCCGTTGTTTGAGTTTGCCAACGGCGTCGTGGAATGCATCACAGAGCCACCCTCTCGATTGAGCGGCAGCACGATGCGTTCGGAGCTCGACGATTTCGTTGCCTACCGGAAGGCAGCCAGCACCGAGTAAGTGCAACGATCACTTTGAAATTGCTTAATCGTTGCACTTAGACTGCTCACGCGGTGCCATGCGATGCCGTGGTATGCGATGCCCGAACTCACCTAAATCGGACTCGAATACCGCCACGCAGCTTGCTGATGCGGCCATTTCCAACTTGGTCCGGTTGCTTGCGCGGCAGGCGGCACAGGAGGCCATCGCGGAAGAGGCCCTAGGGGAAAATGCAGGTGGGCAGAATGCCAACCGCGACGAGAAAGCAGAAAGTCGCGCGCAGGGAACTGTCCCTTCGGAAGGTGGCTGAACTGCCCTGCTGCCCGTTTCGTGGATACCGAGATAAGGTGCTTCACGGAACTGGAGAGTTGGAAGGCAGCGACACAATTCAGCCGCGGTTCAAGCTTGAGGCAGTGGGGCTGGTTTAGGTGATGCGCTCGAAGGCTGTTTTTGTCGGGCATCGTATGATGCCTGACAAAAACAGCCTTCGAGCGCATCAGTTCAGCTCACCCACCCCCTTTCAGTTTGGTCAATGCCTCTATTGTATCGTCAATTATTTTATTTCTCTGGTCATCTGCCTTCGCAAAATGATCGTGTATGAGATTTCTCCGTTCCTCAAGCGACTTTCGACCATAGTGATCGAAGCTCACCTTGGAGCTGCCGTGACCGAGATTCAGGCTAAACGCATGGGCGACGCGTGGCGGTGCATCTTCAGCAATCCGCCACTGCATATTTCGAAACGAGTGCGGGCCAAATCTCAACCCTACTGCCGCGAAAGCCTCTTGAACCATACGGCCAATCATTTGCGCATCCGACATGGGATGCTTGGATAGAGTTTTCTCGCCAAACTCGGCGCCGGGACCACTCTTCACTTCCACTCGTGGAAATAAAAAGTCTTCTTCGGAGTAACCTAGCGAATAAAGCAGGTTGATATAGTCCTTGATAAATTCTATCCAGTGCGCTCTAATTGGGATCATGACAGAATCAATAGGCTTGCCAAACTTAGTGTTCACACGTTGATGAATGATACCCTCGTCCAAATCGACGTCTTTAATTCTAAGTGCTATTATGGCTCCCACGCGCATGGCGGTCACGCCGAGAACACAGATGATTGTTCTATTGCGTATCTGAGTAGGTGACGTAGTAGGCATCGTCATTATAGCTAAATCGGCCTGCTCTGGGGTTGGATATCGCTTAATTTTTTCAGACGGTCTCACAGAGCGACGTTCTTTACGGGTGACCTGGAGATACTTCACATTTTTCAGCGAGATCCTGCGTTTATAGCCATCCCGCTCGGAAAGCCACTCCAGGAATACGCTTATGGCGGCGAGGGTCGCGACAACCACGGGGAGGGTAAGACCACTGGCCCGTAGATCGTTTTTGAATGCAATCGCCTCGTCCTTCGACAATTTGCTAAAATCACGAAACTTGAAGTAGCTCTCGAACCGGAGGAGCGCAGTCTCATCCACACGAATGGACAGCAAAGAGCGGCCATCCACATTATGGCGTTCTTCGAAGAAGGCGTGCTTCAGTCTCTCATTGCCCGGATTGCGCGGGAGGAGCGCCGCGCGATGGCGCCGTTTTTCCACCACCATGCTGATTGATTCTGGAGGTGTATGCGAGCCGGCGTCGGATTCTGGGCTAGCGGACGTAATATAGGAATCGTTGAATCGTTTTACGTCGGTCGGCAAATCGGCCGCAGCTTCAAGAAAAAAGGCGACCTCATTGGCCTTGACGGTCCTATACATGGCCGCATCGCACACGAGGCAATTTCCCCTACAAACCACCGCCCCGTCGGGCCGCTTGTCACAATGGATGGAGTTTAATGTTGCCCCACGGGGTTCCTGGCAGCTGCAACAGTAGAACACGCCGATGGCCAGCTTATGCCTGCGCCGGCCCCAATTTTCATCGAGCCATGCCCTAGCAACGTATCCATAGACCATGGCCGGGGAGAGATCGTCGATGGTACGCAGTCCCTGATCGATCCAATCATAGACCGTCTGCGGGCTCTTTCTGGCAGCATCAGCCAGTTCTGCGACCATATAGGTTTTTGTCTCGCGGATCGCGCGGCCATCGGGTCGGCGCTTCTTCTTGCCGTTCGGACGACGCTTGCCGGCTCCTTGTTGGAACTGCCTCTCACCGCCCGCACCTTCGCTTCGTTCGAGTTCATCCGGCCGGACGCGGCTGTTCGCCTTAGCGGCGTTAATGGTCGGGGGAGGAATTTTCATCACCACCTCTAACGGCGGAGCGACTGGTTCTTCCGGGGGCTTGGCGTCTCGCGGCGCTATGCTCGCATCGAGATCGGATTGACCTGACAGCCCTTCCGGTTCAGCAGCGGCTTCAATTGTCGAATGTTCGGGCAAGTTACCTATCAACGTGCTTGATGACGGAACTTGAGCCTCAGGCGCCCGGAGACTCGAACCTACTACTGCTTTCGGGGCGGCGTGCGCCTCAGCAGATGACGTTAACTCTGGGAATAGCGATAATTGCGCATCTTTGGACATGCCGCACCCGATCGAGGATGCCGGGGCGCGTCCTACGCTCTCGGACTTATTTAAGGAAAGACGCGACGATCACCGTCACGCTCTAGCTAGGACACGCGATTCTCTCTGTGAACGCAATCACTGAGTGACGACATGCCAAAAATTCTTATACCTTGGGAGGGATCCCGTGCTTTGCTAATTTTTTGGAACCGCGACCTTCCGAGGGAGGGAACACCGATGGGTTGGCATGGTGTCACCACGAGCAATTGTGGTATCGGCCGATGTCGAAGTGGAAGAGAAACCAGCTTGGCCTCATTACTCTCCACTCAGATGAGACTTGCCTATCGACCGGTCGGGCTGACATCCTGCGCAAAAGGGGCAGTCCGGTGCGATGCGGGTAGCACCGAGCTTAATCATTCGAGTTATCGCGCACATTGAGATTGAGACCATGATCCGCGCCGCCATTTACGCTCGCTTTTCCAGCCAGATGCAGCGCGAATCATCGATTGGTGATCAGGTGCGTATTTGTATTGAGCGTGCTGAGCGCGAGGACTGGCCCGTGGTCGGAACCTTCACAGACGCGGCGATCTCTGGCTCCACCATGCTTCGACCTGGACTGCAAAGCATGCTTGATCATGCTGCCCGCGGAACGTTCGAGGTCGTTCTGGCGGAAGCACTTGATCGCTTGAGCCGCGACCAAGCCGATGTTGCAACGCTCTACAAACGCCTGAGTTTTCACGGCGTGCAGATCGTGACACTTGCCGAGGGGGAGATCACTGAACTTCATGTCGGCCTCAAGGGCACGATGAACCAGTTGTTCCTCAAGGATCTTGCCGCCAAGACCCGGCGTGGGCTGCGCGGGCGAGTGGAAGCCGGCCTTTCGGGTGGCGGCAACAGCTACGGATACGATGTGGTCAGGCGCCTCGGTGTGGATGGCGCTCTCGTAACCGGCGAGCGCAGCATCAATGATCTGGAAGCATGCACGATCAAAAGGATCTTCAAAGAATTTTGCGACGGAATTTCTCCGAAGGCAATTGCGAGGCAACTGAACTCGGAGGGCATCCCCGGTCCTCGTGGGCAATCATGGCGCGATACGACAATACGCGGTCACAAGACCCGTGGAACCGGTCTGCTCAACAACGAGCTTTACATCGGCCGCCTCGTCTGGAATCGCCTGCGCTACATCAAGGATCCGCAATCAGGAAGGCGCGTTTCGAGGCTGAACGCGCGTAAGGACTGGGTGACGATAGAAGTCCCCCAGCTGCGCATTCTGGATGACCAGACCTGGAACAATGCCAAGCTCCGGCAGGATGATATAGAGGCAACTCCGCGGGTTGCTGCCATCAAGGCCAGCCGCTTCTGGGAGCATCGCCGCCCGGCGCATCTGCTGACCGGGCTTCTACGCTGCGGTTGCTGTGGCGGAGGATTTGCAGCAGTTGGTCGAGACTATCTTGCCTGCTCAGCGGCTCGGAAGCTGGGCCTGTGCAGCCAGAAACGCTCGTTCAAACGGGGTGATCTCGAGAACTTTGTCCTCGAACTGCTGAGCAAACGGCTGATGCGACCCGACGCGGTCGCTCAGTTCATTGCCGAATACAGCGCCGAACTGAACGCTGAACGCGCTGCCCAAGGTGCCGAACGCACAAAGCTCGATGCGGAGCTTCTGCAACTGGATAGGCGCATCGACGGACTCTACGATGCCATCGCAGACGGGCTGAGAACCAGTGGTCTGAAAGAACGTTTGGAAGGGATGGAGGCGCGGCGGTCAGAGATCCAGAGGATTTTGGCTTCGCCGGCCCCCTCCCCTGTTCGCCTTCATCCGAACCTGGCGGACGCGTACCGGCGCAAGGTCTCGGCACTGTCCGAAACGCTGGCAAATCCTTCCATTCGGCCGAAGGCCGTAGATACCATCCGCGGATTGATCACGTCGGTGACCGTGCGGGTGGACGGCGATGAGACGGTTCTAGAGCTGGATGGCGCGATCACGGCCATTCTCGAACTTGCCCAGCCGGGCAGTTCGGCTGTGGTGGTTGCGGGGGTAGGATTTGAACCTACGACCTTCAGGTTATGAGCCTGACGAGCTACCGGGCTGCTCCACCCCGCGCCACCAATGAGTAAGCCCACGCTTACAAACTAGACATACTGCCATCTTCTGTTGCCAGCAGTGGCTTTGTTGTTTCATGTGATTGAGAAGATTTCATGCATTTAGCAGACCTGGCAGCGACTTACTCTCCCGCGTCTTGAGACGAAGTACCATCAGCGCTGGAGCGTTTCACGGCCGAGTTCGGAATGGGATCGGGTGCAGCCGCTCCGCCATAACCACCAGGTCGGCGAAAAGCATGTTGATTTTCGAGAAGCTGTTTTGAGCGAATAGCCAATAGAGAGCAGCGAATAGGGGTTTCCTGTTTGATGCCTCTCGGGCTGTTTGCCTGTCTTTCCGTGCCTTTGTCCGCGATAGTCTGCCCCGAAGCGAAGCTTCGCAAGCGCGACTGCGCGTCGCGGCGTATGCCGCGCCCCGTCCGGAGGCCAGGCTGGCGTGAGCCAGCCGATGCGGCCGTGAGGACAGGAGATCAACCATCCGACTTCGTCGGATGGGCATTGAGAATGAGAACGATCAAGCCGATCGAGCTATTAGTACCGGTAAGCTTCACACATTGCTGCGCTTCCACACCCGGCCTATCAACGTGGTCGTCTTCCACGGCTCTCAGGGAATACTCGTTTTAAGGTGGGTTTCCCGCTTAGATGCCTTCAGCGGTTATCCCGTCCGTATATAGCTACCCTGCTATGCGGCTGGCGCCACAACAGGTCCACCAGAGATACGTCCATCCCGGTCCTCTCGTACTAGGGACAGATCCTTTCAATATTCCTACACCCACGGCAGATAGGGACCGAACTGTCTCACGACGTTCTGAACCCAACTCACGTACCGCTTTAAATGGCGAACAGCCATACCCTTGGGACCTGCTCCAGCCCCAGGATGCGATGAGTCGACATCGAGGTGCCAAACAACCCCGTCGATATGGACTCTTGGGGGTCATCAGCCTGTTATCCCCGGCGTACCTTTTATCCGTTGAGCGATGGCCCTTCCACGCGGGACCACCGGATCACTATGACCGACTTTCGTCTCTGCTCGACTTGTCAGTCTCGCAGTCAGGCAGGCTTATGCCATTGCACTCAGCGAACGATTTCCGACCGTTCTGAGCCCACCATCGCGCGCCTCCGTTACTCTTTAGGAGGCGACCGCCCCAGTCAAACTACCCACCATACATTGTCCCGGACCCGGATGACGGGCCGCGGTTAGACATCCATAGAGATAAGGGTGGTATTTCAAGGGTGGCTCCACAGAAACTGGCGTCCCTGCTTCAAAGCCTACCACCTATCCTACACATGCCACTACGAATGCCAATGTAAAGCTATAGTAAAGGTGCACGGGGTCTTTCCGTCTAACCGCAGGAACCCCGCATCTTCACGGGGAATTCAATTTCACTGAGTCTATGCTGGAGACAGCGGGGAAGTCGTTACGCCATTCGTGCAGGTCGGAACTTACCCGACAAGGAATTTCGCTACCTTAGGACCGTTATAGTTACGGCCGCCGTTTACTGGGGCTTCGATTCAAAGCTTGCACCTCTCCTCTTAACCTTCCAGCACCGGGCAGGCGTCAGACCCTATACGTCGTCTTGCGACTTCGCAGAGCCCTGTGTTTTTGATAAACAGTCGCTACCCCCTGGTCTGTGCCACCCCCATACACTTGCGTGCAAAGGGGTCACGCTTCTTCCGAAGTTACGCGTGCAATTTGCCGAGTTCCTTCAGCATAGTTCTCTCAAGCGCCTTGGTATACTCTACCAGACCACCAGTGTCGGTTTCGGGTACGGACTATAAGCAGGAGCTATTTCCTGGAACCACGCAGCAGCCCAATCAATCCGATAAGATTGAACTACCTTGATGATCCGTCACTACCTGCAGGCTCACGAATATTAACGTGATTCCCATCGACTACGCCTTTCGGCCTCGCCTTAGGGTCCGGCTAACCCTGCTCAGATTAACTTTAAGCAGGAACCCTTGGTCTTTCGGCGGGGGAGTCTCTCACTCCCCTTACGTTACTCATGTCAGCATTCGCACTTCTGATACCTCCAGGATGCCTCACGG